>JBBFLF010000001.1 GCA_037481655.1 Desulfobaccales bacterium
CCCTCAGACTCCCCTCCCAACCCCCCATATGGGATTGGGGTGGGGGCTTGGGGGAGGGGGTAAGGGGCCACTGCCCCTTAGCCCCCTCTCCCACTCTCATTCACCGATAATCTTCACCAGCACCCGTTTTTTGCGGCCGCCATCGAATTCGCCGTAAAAGATTTGTTCCCAGGGGCCGAAGTCCAGGCGGCCGCCGGTCACCGCCACCACCACCTCCCGGCCCATGATCTGGCGTTTCAGGTGGGCGTCGGCGTTGTCCTCGCCGGTGTCGTTGTGACGGTATTGGGACACCGGCGCGTGGGGCGCCAGCTTCTCCAGCCACACCTCGTAGTCGTGATGCAGGCCCTGCTCATCATCGTTGATGAAGACGCTGGCGGTGATGTGCATGGCGTTCACCAGACACAAACCCTCCTTGATGCCGCTCTCCCGGAGACACCCCTCCACCTGGGGCGTGATATTGATGAACGCCCGCCGCCCGGGCACATGAAACCATAGCTCCTTGCGATAGGATTTCATCGCCACCTCTTGCATGTATGGAATTGTTGAGGGGAGGGCCGGGGGAGCCTGGCTCCCCCGCCCTCCCCTCAAACACCCCTCCCCACCCATCCCTATATGGGGTTGGGGGAGAGGGTTTGGGAGAGGGGGCAGGGGTCCGCGACCCCTGGCCCCCTCTCCCAATAGGCCTTAGCCCCCTCCCCCACACTCCTTCATCAATTCCGCCCCGGAGAGGCGCACGAATTCCTCCAGGTCTTCCCGCCAGGGCCGCATGAGGTTCAGGCCCAGCTCCCTCAGGCGGCGGTTGTCCAGGATGGAGTTGCTTGGCCGCTTTGCCGGGGTGGGGTATTCGCCGGTGGGGATGGGGACCAGGCGCACCGGCAGGTCCAGAAGCTCAAAGAAAGTTTTGGCCAGCTCATACCAGGTGCAGTGCCCCTCGGCGCTGGCGTGGAAGAGGCCCCGGGCGTCGGCCTCGACGAGCGCCTTGAGCTGCTCCGCCAGGGTTCTCGCCCAGGTGGGGGAGCCGTGCTGGTCGTCCACCACCCTGAGTGTGCGCCCGGGGTCGGCCAGAGCCAGGCGCAGCATGGTCTTGAGGAAATTGGGGCCGCCCAGCCCGTAAAGCCAGGCGGTGCGCACAATGACCGCCTCTCCCCTCAACACGCCCCGCACCGCCTCTTCGCCTAACAGCTTGCTGCGGCCGTAGACCGAGAGCGGCCCTACCGGGTCCGTCTCCCGGTAGGGCAGGGGCACCGGCCGGTCCCCGGGAAAGACGTAATCAGTGGAGATGTGGAGCAGGCGCACGCCGTGGCGGGCCGCGGCCCGGGCCAACACCTCGGGGCCGGTGGCGTTCACCCGGAAGGCCAGCTCCGGCTCGCTTTCGCAGGCATCCACCCGGGTGAAGGCCGCAGCGTTCACCAGCCACTGGGGCCGGTAACGGGCCAGGGCCGCCTCCACCTGCGCCGGGTCGGCGATGTCCAGCTCCTCCCGGCCCAAAGCCGCCACCTCATGGGCCGACGACAGGACCTGGACGAGCTCCCGCCCCAACAACCCCTTGGCTCCAGTGATGAGAATCCGCATACGTGATCGCATCCTGATTTTCCGGGGGAGGGGGCTAAGGGTCGCCGACCCTTACCCCCTCCCCCAAGCCCCCACCCCCAATCCCTTATGGCGTGGGGATGTTCAGGCCATCGAGGCCTTGGCCTCGATGGCCTAAATCTGTTAAGGGGTTGGGGGAGAGGGTGCGGGAGAGGGGGCAGGGGCCTGTGGTCCCTGGCCCCCTCTCCCGCAAGGCCTCACCTCTCATGATACTCGGGCAGGTGCTCCGGGGGAATGTCTTTCAGTCGGGGCAGATCCCGGTCCTTGTCGGAGAGGATGGCCTCCTGAACCGGCCAGGGGATGCCCAGGTCCGGGTCGTCGAAGCGCACCCCGTATTCGTCCCCGGGGGCCCAGTAGTCGGTGCATTTATATAGAAAAACGGCCCGCTCGCTCAGCACCTGGAAGCCGTGGGCGAATCCCGGGGGGATGTAGAGCTGGTGGTGGGAGCCCTCCTCCAGGATGATGCTCAGCCACTGGCCGAAGGTGGGGGAGCCCCGGCGGATGTCCAGGACCACGTCGAAGACCCGGCCGGCGGCCACCATGACCAGCTTGCCCTGGGGGTGCCGGAGCTGGTAATGCAGGCCCCGCACCACGCCGTGCACCGAGACGGACAGATTGTCCTGGACGAAGACCTCCGGAACCCCGGCCTCGGGATAGCGCCGGGCCTGGAAGGTCTCCAGGAAATACCCCCGCCGGTCGGCAAACACCCGGGGCTCGATGAGCACCACCTCGAGCAGGCTCTGTGGGGTGAACTTCATGGGACCATGTTCGGGAATCGCTAGGGTTTCGCAGGCGGGGCCGGCCGTTACCCGGCCCGCCCGTACCCCTGTCCACGCTGCGTCTCTTATAGCAAAAAGGCTTCGCCCTGACAACTGGGATGCCAATGTGAGGAGCCAGGAAAACCCCGGGCAGCCCCCGTGAGGTGAAGGCAGAGGCAGGCCCGTCTCGGGTCTTTTTGGAGGGGAGTCAGGGGGCGGCGTTAGCTCCGCAGGCCCAGTATCAGCCGGCAGACAAACAGTTCGGCCAGCATGATGAGGACGGTAACGAGAGTGCTGAAGTGGGAATAGGCCGTGTTATAACCCTGGCGCATTAGGTCATCCCAATAGTATATGGACATAAGCACCTTAACGCTTCCTGCGACTATTCTATAGAGCCCAGTAAAAGAGAGCCCAGTAAAGGGAGAAATCAGGGCATGACCCGCAAACTTTTTTCAGCCCACCTTATTATATCGAGAAGCCCCAAATAAGGCGCGCAAGATAAGATAGCCAAGGGGAAGTCAACGCGCGGAGTCCGGCGTGAGCGGTAGCCGGACTCCGGAAGAGGAAGCAAATTACAGGCTATTGAACCAGCTTAGGTTCCGTGGAGAGAACGCCGTAATACCTGCCTCCCCCGTAGGTGCCGCCGGCTGCCGAGGGGGTTCCCACAATCCTGATTTTGATGGCACATTTTGGTTCCTCTTCTATGGTGGATGGATCGTCTTCTGCTGATTCCCCTCTTACCTCAAGAAGTTCTGCTAACACTGCGCCCCAAACACTTGTCTGATTTAACTTATCTGTGGGAACAACAGGGAAAAGATATTGTTTAATTGTTACTGGCCGGTAAACATCGGTTTTCTTACCAGTTTCGACAAGTCCAAACCGGTCCCATTCTTTTCCGTATTGTTCATACAATGCTTTGATAGCTGCACAATCAGTGCCATTTTTTAGACCGATTTCAGTACCCCGAACTTCTGGGGTTTTAACGGGCCTGCTGTTTTTATCACCTAAATATTTTCTGGGCCAATCCCCCACATTTTTATCCGGTTTAAGATTAGTCCATCCACCTTTATCCTCTGGGTCGACATTCAAATCGACATATACGGGTTTGTTTAGATTGTCCAAAACGAATTTTTCCCGGAGGGCCATGGGAAATTCTCCATAACCTTCGGGAAAGCCCCCCACTGGGGACAAAGCTGCGATGGCTAAGGCGTTGGCCGGCATTGAATTGATGCTGACGGGGGGGATCTTTCCAACTGTCATGGGAACCGGCCCCTGGTTGAGGTTGCCTTCTCGGCGAGTGATTAGTCCGACCCCCGGACCTACATCTTTCCCAAAGAGGTCCTCCGCATTCCAAACAAAATTCCTTGGATCATCCCAAACCTGACCTTGATACCAAGTACTCGTCGAAAAATCCCAGATGCCTACCAGTACATCATTTCCAGGTAGATCAGTCAACTGCTGGAAGGAACTAATGTTCCGGGTAATGGTGTCTATGGCCTGGGCTTCGGCACGGAAGGGGTCTGGCGGGATTTCCGCCGAGTGGAAGGGGATCTGGTCCGGGAGGAAAGCCCTGGCCCCCCTCAGGGCGCAGGCATCTGCAGCCTTTTGGAGTTCGCTCCTCACATTGTGCATGTGCCCCAGGTCCAGGACCAGGGCCAGGATGCCGACTATAATCCCGAACACCAGGAGGATGGCGAAAAGAGGCGCCACCACTCCCTCCTGCTGTTGCCAGAATTGCTTGACTTTTGCCTTCATGACCGCCTCCTCATCCGGATGCACTGGTCTTGTAGTGAATGTGAGACTACAATCACATGCCTCCCGCCGACCCACGGGCAATGGGCAAAAAAATCCTGATAATGTGCAACACCCCTGGCCCCACAGTGACGATGAACATCACCGGCAGCATGCAAAACACCAGGGGGAAAATGAGTTTTAGGGGTAACTTGGCCGCCTTTTCCTCAGCCTTGAGCATGCGCTGGGTGCGGGTGAAATCTCCGTGGTTGCGCAACGCCTGGGCAATGCTGGCCCCCAGCTTCTCCGACTGAATCATCAGACCTACCATGGAGCGGATGCTCTGCACCCCAGTTCGCTGCCCCAGATGCTCAAAGGCCTCATCCCAGGGGATGCCGGCCCTGAGTTCCGCTGCGGTGATCTGCAGCTCCTGCCAGAATTCCGGATAGACCTCCCGGATCTCCTCCGCCACCTTGTTCATAGCGGCGTTCAGGGCCAGCCCGGCCTCCATGCAGATGACAAAGAGGTCCAGCACATCCGGCAGGGCCCGGTCCAGGGCGTTCTGCCGGGTGCGCACCCGGACGGACAAAAGATAATTGGGCAGAAGAAAGCCCACACCCGCCAGGGCAAAGGCCATAAGCAGGGCGGGCAGGGTGAGCCGGCCCTGGATGACCAGTATTATCAGCACCGGCAAGGGCAGAAGCAAGGCCAATACGGCCTTGAGGCCATAGAAGACCGCTACAGCCTGAGGGTGGCGATAACCGGCCTGAATGAGCTGCTGCCTGATCTCCGACAGCTTGGAGAGATCCTTCAAGGCCCAGCTTCCGGAAGAGGCCAAAAAGTCCATGACCTTCTGCTGCATCGGGCTCACGGCGGCGGCCGGTTGTTTGAGCACTGTCCCGGCGCCTTCTGTGGCTGCCGCCAGATCGAAGCGGCTGCGGATGCGCTCCCGCTTAGCCCACAAGGTGAGAACCCCGTAAGTGGCCAGAAAAGTGGCGGCAAAGGCCAGGACCCAGATGAGGAACAGTTCCACGATCGTCCTCAGATTACGCTTCCACCGCCTTCACCAAGCGGCGCATAATGATGGAACCGGTGATGAGGAGTATAAAGGCCATTCCCAGCATCACCCGGCCCACAGGTTCATAGAAAAGGGCCATTTCATACTCATATTTAATCAAAGTCATGATAATAAAGACAATAATGGGGAGGACCGTAAGCACCACTGCGGAAAGGCGCCCTTCCGCCGTCAGGGAGCGCACCTTCACCTTGAAATTCAGCCGGGCCCGGATGAGCTGGGCGATCTTTTCCACGATCTCCACCAGGTTGCCGCCGGTATCTGTCTGGATAAGCACGGCGGTGACAAAATATTTCAGGTCCCGGCTGTCCACCCGCTCCAGCATGTTGTTCAGGGCTTCCGTCATGCTGAGGCCGAAGCGCTGCTCCTCATAGGCGATGCGGAATTCGGTGCCCAGAGGATGGTCCAGCTCCTGGCCCAGAAGCTCCGCCGCCGAGGGCAGGGTATGACCGGCCTTGAGCGACCGGGCCAGCATTTCCATGGCATCGGGGAGCTGGGCCTCCACCTTCTGGGCTTTAAGGGCCTTTTTCTGTTTCAGCCACAGGAAAGGCAAAAAGGCCAAAGGGGCCGCCAGGAGTAGTCCGAAGAGGAAGCTTTTTAAAAACACCAGCCCCAGCATGACGCCTGTGCCGGCCAGGATGGCCACCAGCCCCAGGAACTCCCCTGGGCTGCGGTATACATCTGCCTGGAGCATCTCCTTCTGGAGCCGCCGAAGCCGGTCTTTGCCCAGAAGAAGTCTGACCAGGTTCAGCCCCGGGCTGGTCTGGTCCTCCAACCGGGCCTTGACGATCTGCACCCGGCGCAGGTAGGCCTGGCTGGTTTCCGTCAAGCGCTGGGCCACCCTGCGCCGCTGGCGCATGGGTTCCCATACCATGGTATAGACGGCCGAGAGCAGGAAAAGCACTGCCACAAACAGGGCAGCCAGTCCCAGCGCGTACCAGAGATCCCGGGCGGTGATAGGCATAACCTGGTTATCTCGCCTCCTTGAGGATTCGGGATATCCCCCGGGTGCGGCCGGTTTGGGGCGGCAGGAAGATCTCATCCCGCAGGGGGAAGCCGAAGAGGCGGCAGCGGTCCGCAAAGCGGGGCCGGATGCCCGTGGCCACATACTGGCCCAGGACCGCGCCGTCCTCCGCCACCCCGTGGCGGTCGAAGACAAAGATGTCCTGCAGGCTGATGACGTCCCCTTCCATGCCGGTGATCTCGGAGAGGGACACTATCCGGCGCACCCCGTCGCTGTGCCGGGCCAGATGGATGATGACATCCAGGCTGGAGCTGATGAGGTTGCGCAGGGCCTTCTGGGGGATCTGATAGCCCGCCAGGTTCACCATGGTCTCCAGCCTGAGGAGCGCATCCCGGGGGCTGTTGGCGTGGATGGTGGTCATGGAGCCCTCATGGCCGGTGTTCATGGCCTGGAACATGTCCATGACCTCCGGCCCCCGCACCTCGCCCACGATGATGCGGTCCGGCCGCATGCGCAAGGCGTTCCGCACCAGGTCCCGCTGGGTCACCTCGCCCTTGCCTTCGATGTTGGGGGGCCGGGTCTCCAGGCGGCAGACGTTGCGCTTCTGGATCTGCAGCTCCGCCGCGTCCTCCACCGTGATGATGCGCTCGCCGTCGGGGATGAAGGCGGACATGATGTTGAGGAGCGTGGTCTTGCCGGTGCCGGTGCCGCCGGAGATGAGGATGTTGAGCTTCGCCTTGACGATCTTCTCCATCACCTCCGCCATCTCGGGGCTGAGGCTCCCCCGGTGGAGGATCTCCTCCATGGTGGGGCGCATCACCATGAAACGCCGGATGGACAGGAGCGGCCCGTCCAGGGCCAGGGGCGGAATCACCGCATTCACCCGGGAGCCGTCCGGCAGGCGGGCGTCCACCATGGGCGAGGACTCATCGATGCGCCGGCCGATATTGCTGACGATCTTGTTGATGATGCGCATCAGATGGGCATTGTCCCGGAACTTGACGTCGGTGAGCTCCAGCTTGCCGAAGCGCTCGATGTAGACCTCGTTGTAACGGTTCACCATGATGTCGGAGATGGTGTGGTCCCGCATCAGAGGCTCCAGCGGCCCCAGCCCCAGGATCTCGAACTCCAGCTCCTGGGCCAGCCGACTGCGCTCTTCGGCGGTGAGGGGGAAAGGGTCCTCCGCCAAGAGCTGCAGGACCGCCCGGCGGATCTCCGCCGCCACCAGGGATTCCTCCATGGTCTCCAGGGTGCCGATGTCCAGGCGCTCCACCAGGGTGCGGTGCAGCCGCCGCTTGATGTCATTGAGGTGCTTTTCCCGGGTGCCGTCGCTGCGGCTCGCCAGGGCTTCCCCCGTCAGGGGTTCTCCCGTCACCGGCGTCTTGCGCTCCTGTTTCTCCGTGGGCAGCCAACCCATGACCACTCCTCTGTCTTATGAGCCAAAGAGTCGTTTGAAAAGCCCGCCCTTGGAGGGCTGGGTCTCCGGAGGCCGCACGACCTCCTCCAGTTTTTCGGCCAGCTCCTTCAGGCGCCGCCACAGCCGGGAACGCCGGGCCACCGTGGCCAGAGGCTCCCCCTGGTTGATGGCGTCCACCAGGGCGGGAAAATCACTGGGCAGGGTGGCAAACGCCGGCTGGCCGAAGACCTTCTCCAGGTCCTTGAGCCCCAGGGTGTAATCCTTTTCGTAGCGGTTCACCACCACCCGCACCTTGTCCAGCTCCAGGTCCCAGGCCCGGTACAGGCCCCGGATGCGCCTTAAGTTCTGCAGGTGGGGGACGGTGAGCTCGGTGAGGAGCAGCACTTGCTCCGCCTCCTGCAGAATCCTCAGGCAGTAACTGTCCAGCCAGGTGCCGGTATCCGCCACCACCCAGGTGTAGAGGCCCTTCAGAGCCGCCAGCACCTTGGCCAGCTCCCCCGGGGCGGCAAAGACCGGGGTGTCCAGGTCAAAGTCCGGGGTGCTCAGGAGCACGTCCAGCCCGGCAGGGTGATGCACCACCGTCTTTTCCACAAACAGGGGGTCCAGCTTGTCGGCGGTTTGCGCCAGATCCAGGATGGAATGGGGGCTTTTCAGATCGAGGAACTGGCCCACCTGGGGGAAGGGCCGGGCCAGGTCCACCAAAAGCACGCTGCCGCTCTGGCGCTCCGCCAGGGCCACCGCCAGGTTGACGGCCACGGTGGTCACGCCCACCCCGCCTTTGGCGCCGGTCACCGCCACCAGGTTTCCCCGGGCTCCCGCAGCCCGCTCCTTTTCCCGCTCGGCCAACACCCGGGCCGCCACCTCCTTGACCTCTTCGGCCTGCAGGGGCAAGGGGAGAAAGCACCCCACCCGAAGTTTCATGATGCGGATGAGGAAGTCGGGATCGCGGCTCTGGGAGCAGACGAGAAATTCGGCGCGGGGAAAGCGGCTGATGAGCTCCTCCAGCCAGCCGGGCACGCCGGCGTGGCCGTTCAAGTTCACCAGCACCAGGTCTGGGGCCCGTTCCCGGTGCTGCTCCAGGAAGGTCTGAGGGTCCGTCGCCTCATGAAGGAGCTTCAGCACCGGGACGCGGGGCAGAAGGTCGGCCAGCCCCGGGTCCGGGGAGTCCGGACTGCTCAGGACCGACACGGTGAGACGGGGCGGGGCCATGCGGCTATGTCCTCCTGGCTGGGCTGGGTTCCTACTACAAGTAATAATTATACCATAATTTCAAAATCAGCGCCGCCCGCAGGCGGCGCCGTGGCCCCGAGCCACCGGGGAACCGGCCGCACAGCCTCCGCAATTAGAGCTGGGCCGCCTCCCGCTTCATGCCCTTGATGACCTCAATGCTCACCGCCGCCGGGGCCTGGCGCTCCGGCGGGACGGTCGGCTGGGCAGTGGCCGGCGGAGTGGCCAGGGCCGGGCGGCTCACCAGCTGCGAGGTCACCACCCCTCTGGTCATGAACTGCGCCTGGTTGAGCTGGTTCCTGAGCGCCAGGCGGATCCTCCCCTGGAAGGTGGCCAGGTTGAGGGCCTCGGCCTGCTCCGGGGTCACCTCCAGGGTGACGGTGTTCACCACCTGGGGCTTGTCCTTGGGCGCGGTGGGGTCGTAGATCTGCCCCTTGCTCAACACCTTGATGTTTTGCAGGATGATCTTGGAGATGTGCTCGCCCTGGCCTTCCGGGGCCGGCAGCTCCACCAGCACGTCCACCCGGTCGCCGGGGTTGATGAAGCCCGCCACTCCGGTGACCTCATCCGTCTTGATGGTCACCGCCAGTTTGTCAGGGGCCAAAAGTCCCCCTAAGCCCGCGGCGGTGCCCTCCGGGGCCAGCTTGGTGGTGAGGATGGGCTCGCCCTTGGCGATGAAGGTCTGCACCACCCGGCCCTGTACCTCCTGGGGGCTCTGCACCGTCCGGGGCGGGATGATGTTCTTGGGCCACTGGTCCACCCGCAAGAGCCGGGGCTCCAGGGCGGTGCCCGGCGCGATGTCCACCTCCGCCACCACCACCGGGTCCTTGGCCACCTGCACCACCTGGGTGCGGGTGGTGATGTAGCGGTGAATGAGAAAGACGGCCACCAGGCCCACCAGGCCGGCCAGCAGGAAGTATTTCACTCCGGGGGGCAGCTTGATCATAATCCAGGGCTCCTCACAATATTAATCATTCCAGCCGCATGGTGGTGATGGCTTCCACTGTGATGCCTTGGAAGCTGGGATTGAACCATTTGATCAGTGCGTCCAGAAGCAGGGTGACGTTCTTTCGCGCCGTGACTCTCACCTCCAGATTGTCACCTGAATTGATTCCTGGCGGTGGTACATCTATAACACGGAAAGCAACGTCGACGTCATGATACTCGAAAAATGTACCTTTACCGTCAGGAGCATTAAGAAAGTTTTTGACGGTATATTTTACTAGCGGCAACCCATCTTCTGTTTGCTGGTAGCCCCAGCTGTCATTGCCGTTGTTGTCCTTTCGGTAGACCACGCCGACCCGGGCACCTTCCCGGGAGGCATTGGTGAGGGCGTGCTGCAGAAACCAGACGTGCCCGAACTCCACCATGCCCACCAGGAAGGTGACCAGAATGGGGAGGATGATGGCAAATTCCACCACGGCGACACCCCGGCTGCTCCGCGAAAAGTGTATCAGCCTCCGGTTCCCAATGGTGTTCATGCCATCATCCTCCTTAGTCTTTGAAATTATTAGCTGCTAGACGGATATGTCGGTTTTTGGGCAGCGGCACCTTGAAACCAATTGGCCCAATTTTGGAAAACCGTACTAAGATTTGAAAACAGAAGACCCATGGCCGCTGTCACTACCAAAGCCAGAAGTCCCA
Organism: Desulfobaccales bacterium; assembly: GCA_037481655.1. Taxonomy (NCBI): domain Bacteria; kingdom Pseudomonadati; phylum Thermodesulfobacteriota; class Desulfobaccia; order Desulfobaccales; species Desulfobaccales bacterium. The sequence continues at coordinate 10,407 of JBBFLF010000001.1, forward strand.
ACATAATGCCATACTCCACCGCGGTCAAAGCCTCCTCCTCATACCAGAAACGCTTCAGCAGTTCCATCACTTCTCCCTCCCTTGTGGGGGTGTTTTATATGTCCCCGCCGGGTGCCCCAAGGGCCCGGGGCGGGGTGTTTCCCAATTCTGATGCAATCCATGTGCCAGTTTCGAACAAGCCTGGTTCCAGGCCGGAAAAGCCGCCTTCGCTTTCCCCGCCTTGCGGCCGTGTTTCACTGTCTGAACCCTGACCGTGGCCAACAGCGAGGTTTTTGAACAAAGTTTGTACCTCTCGCATCCACCGGCTCGCTAGCCGATATCATAAACTTAGATTATTATTCTGATATGAAGATAAAGAAAATTTATCGGATAGTCAAGCTTTCCCCTGCCGCATGTAATCATTTTATTTTCTCTTATTTACCTGAGTTAAATATCAGGAAAATGCTGATAATAAGCTAAGGATTTATCTGAGAAGGGCCCAGAAGCACCGCCCCGGGTTCCCGCCTCAGGACCTGCCAGACGCCCTGGCTTTGCAGCAGCTCCACCAGCTTGCCATGATCCTTGATGAGGATAAAGTCCGGCCGATATTTCTCCAAAAATCGCTCCCACCCTGGTAAGCCAGAGTAGAAGGCAAAATAATCGTTGACGACCTCCGGAGGATAAACCGTCTCAAAGCGCCCGTCCAAAGCGACGGTGATACGCGGATGGAAACGCCACAGGACATATTCCCCCCAGACGAATTCCACCAGGAGCTTGCCGGAGAGTTGTTCCCGTTCCAGATAATCAAAAATGTCCAGAGGGTAATACATGCCAGTTTTCCCTTTTTGTGAATACGATGGGAAGGTTAAAGCCCAGGGACCCTGGCGAATAAAAGTTGTGGCCAAAGTCACTGTTACAACTAATATCAACGCAAAGCATCCTTGCCGGACCAGGGTCTTGCGCCACAAATCCTGCAATCCTGGCCGGGAGCTCAAGTCCTCCACGTAAGGCTTGAAACATATAGGCAAATAAGCCAGTATAAAACAGTAAAACAAAATAAAATGCCGAACATGTTTCACTGCCAAAATGAGCCCCACCGCCAAGACAATCGAAGGGGTGAATTCCCGCCAGCGGCTGCGCCACATGAGAAAGCCGGAAAATGCCATAAGTGCAAAAAATAATATAGGGAAAGATACAGCATGCCACAGCGAAGTTTCCTTTTTGACGTAGTTGGCATAATGGAACATGGACATCCATTCGGTGATCATGGGGCGCGGCATGGCCAAGGCATCCGCCATATAATGCCAGTATTGCAGGCCGTAAGGGTTGATCAGGGTGGCCAGAATCCCAGCTCCCAGGGCCAGGACATAAGGCCAGAACACCCGCCGGCTCAGAGCCTCCCCTACTGCATAGAGGAGGAGCAGCCCCAGCCCGGCCACAAAGCCGCCATGCAGGTTGGCCCACGGCACCATGATGACCGGCACCCATACCAGGGGCCAATATTGTCCCAGGAGCCGGGCCCGTTCCAGCAGGTAAAGGAAGATGGCCACAAACAGAAAGGTGAAAACCTGAGGCCGCACCGGATTGTAAAAGGCCCTGAACAAAGGCAGGATGGGCAGGAAGAGCACCACCACCGCCAGGGGGTGGGCGCCTCGGAGTACCGCAGTGCGGTAGAGGAACCAGATGGTGGTCAGGCCCACGGCATATTTGAGGATATGCAGGCCCGCGGCCCCGAAGGCCTGGTAAATGGGGTAGAAAATCACCCCGGAAAGCCATTCGTGATAGACCCAGGGCTTCAAGGTGGGGGTGAAGGAGAAGACGTCCTCATAAGGGAAAGACGGGCTGTTCCAGAAGAGCCGGCCAAAGGCCAGAAAGCCCCAGAGGTCCGGGTCGGCCACGGTGGCCGCCAGGGAATTCAGGGCATAGGCCACCACGAAGGCGCCCAAGATCAGCTTCAGGCCGCGGGAGGAAAGCCAGGTCGTCATGCAGTTCCTCATTTTGACAAAGGAAGTAACCCGTTCCATTTGTGGGTAATTTTGCAAAGGCTGGGCCAAACCTGTCAGATTGGGCCGCTGCAGAGCGGCGCCAGGGACCGGTGCCGGAGGGCTCTATGTTCATATTCTGTAACACAGCTTTGTCGCTCCCGGCTTCGCTTTCGGGCAGCGAAAAAATTTTTTGGCCCCTATTGTTCAAATAGCTGAACATTTTCTCCATGCTTGTGAGCCGGGCTGAAGGCGTGATAGATTAAATTCGGGAGGCCGAAAAACGGGCACATCCTCCCCCGCCCACCACCCCCCATACAAGGAGGCCACCATGCCGGCCACGCCGGTGGAAGAGCAAAACATCTGCGTCATCTGCGCCTGGCGGCAGGACTGCCAGAAAAAATACTCCCTGGCCCACGGCCAGAAATGCCTGGAGTTCACCCGGGACCTCACCCTCAAGCCCCGGGAGGAGGCCGAACCGGAGCAGCCCCCGAAAAACGCCGCACCCTGAAGCGAAATTTTCGCCGCTGCCCTTCCCATTTCCCCATCTTCGGGTAAATTAAAACCTTTGCAATGAGATTGCGGGAGGGGGGCCAAGGGATCGGAAACCCCTGCCCCTTCTCCCTGGCCCTTTCCCTACCCCTTATGAGGGGTGGGGAGGGGGGCTTGAGGGAAGGGCGGCGGGCCCATGGTCCCCCGGCCCTCCCCTCAGCCAGTCCTTGCCAATCCATGTCTTAGAGCATGCCATGCAGGTGAAAGACATCTTGCGCCGTCTGCTCACCCAGGCGGCGGAGCGGGCCAAGGCCGCGGGGGCCCTGGACTTTCCGGAGCTGCCGCCCTTTGAACTGGAGACCCCCAAGCTCCCCGAACACGGCGATGTGGCCGCCAACCTGGCCCTGGTGCTGGCCTCCAAGGCCAAAAGGCCTCCCCGGCAGATCGCCCAGGCGTTGCTGGAACACCTCCAGGCGCCGGAGGGCTTTCTGGCCCGGGTGGAGATCGCCGGCCCGGGGTTCATCAATTTCTTCATCCGGGACTCCTGGTGGTTCCAGGTGATTGAGGAGATTAACCGCCGGGGGGAGGCGTATGGCGCTGCGGACCTCGGCAGCGGCCGCCGGGTGCAGGTGGAGTTTGTCAGCGCCAACCCCACCGGGCCCTTGCACATCGGCCACGGCCGGGGCGCCGCCCTGGGGGATGTGTTGGCCAACTTGCTCGCCGCTGTGGGCTATCAGGTGGAGCGGGAATACTATATCAATGATGTGGGCAATCAGATCCAGACCCTGGGACGCTCCCTGTATGTGCGCCTCCGGCAGCTTATGGGCGACGAGCTGGAGTTCCCCGAGGACGGCTACCGGGGGGAGTATATGTTCGACCTGGCCCGGCAATACCGGGAGGCCGGCCATCCCCTCCCCGGCCCGGAACCCGAGGAGGAGGACCTCCTGGCCCTGGGGCGCTGGGCCGCGGACGCCATCCTCGCCGGCATCCGCCAGGACCTGGACGACTTCGGGGTGCATTTTGACACCTGGTTCAGCGAGACCTCCCTCTATGAGCAGGGTTGGGTGGAGCGGGCCTTTGCCGCGCTCCGGGAAGCGGGCTATCTCTATGAGCAGGACGGCGCCCTGTGGTTTGCCGCCAGCCGCTTCGGCGACGACAAGGACCGGGTGGTGCGCCGCCGCACCGGAGCCACCACCTACTTCGCCTCGGACATCGCCTATCACCTGCACAAGGCGGCCCGGGGTTATGATCTCATGGTGGACCTGTGGGGCGCCGACCACCACGGCTATGTGCCCCGCCTTAAGGCCGCGGCGGAGGCTTTGGGCTTCTCTGAGCGCCTGCGCATCCTCCTGGTGCAGCTGGTGAGTCTCCTGCGGCACGGCGAGCCCGTGGCCATGACCACCCGGGGAGGCACCTTTGTCACCCTGCGGGAGGTGCTGGACGAAGTGGGCAAGGACGCGGCCCGGTTTCTCTTCCTCACCCGGCGGGCCGACGCCCACCTGGACTTTGACCTGGAGGTGGCCAAGCAGCAGAACGCCGAAAACCCGGTGTATTATGTGCAGTATGCCCATGCCCGGCTGGCCAGCGTCTTCCGGCAGCCCGAGGCGCCGGGGCTCATGGGGGCGGAGCCCGACCCGACCCTGTGGCCGCTCCTCACGGAGCCCGAGGAGCTGGAGCTGGCCAAGAGGCTGGCCGCCTTCCCGGAGACGGTGGAAGCCGCGGCCCGCCTGCTGGAGCCCCACCGCCTCACTTATTACTTGACGGAGCTGGCCGGACAGTTGCATAGTTACTACTATAAGCACCGCTTTATTTCCGAGGACCGGGAGCTCTCCCGGGCCCGCCTGTGGCTGGTGGCGGCGGTCAAAACCGTGCTGGCCCGGGGGCTGGGCCTCTTGGGGGTGACGGCGCCGGAAAGCATGTAGCGGGCCGGCAGGGGAGGGGAGGCTGCTGCCGGATGCCGCACTGAGGTGTCCGGGCCGGGAGCAACAGACTCGGCCTTTCGGTCCCGGTCACCAGCCGCCGGGGGGGTGAAGATGGCGGACGCACGGGGGAAACGGGGCAAAAAGACCGCCTGGCAGGTGAGCCTGGGCGTCAAGGAGATCATCTTTGGCGTCCTGGGGATGGCCGGGCTGATGATGATGAGCTTCGCCCTGGGGGCTTTGGCCGGCCGGGGCGATATTTTTGTCATGGCCCACCGCTGGGGGCTCATGGGGCCGGAGGCGGCCAAGGTGGCCCAGGCGCCCACGCTGCCGCCGGTGCCGCCTCAGGTGGCGGCCATGACCCCGCCGGCGGCTGCAGCCGCCCCGCCCGCGGGCAATCCCACCCCGGGCACTCCATCCTCACCGGCGGCTCCGGCAGCCAAGAAACCCGCCGCCAAAAGTCCCTTGTCCCTTCAGAAGCAGAAGGAGGAGGAGCTCCGCAAGCTGCGGGAGGAGCTGGCCAAGAAGGCCAGGTTCATCAACAGCCAGGATCAGTCCCGCTCCAGCGCCAAGTCCGGCAAAGGGAAAGGGAAAGACGGGGAGAAGCTTATTCTCCAGAGCGCCGCGGCTCCGGTGACTGTGGCCCGCTTCCGGGACAAGGCCCAGGCCCAGGCCAAGCTGGCGGAGCTCAAAAAACAAGGTCAGAAAGTGTCCCTCAAGGAAGGCCGGGACCAGAAGGGCGTCTATTACGCCGTGGTGCGCCACAACCCGGCCAAGGAGACCGCCTCCCAGACGGTGGCCGCCAAAGACAGCAAACCTGCGCCCACCGGCAAGGCGAAAAAAACCACTCCGTGACGGCTGAGCCAGGGTTCTCTGGCCGTCAGCCTCACTCCGGTTGACCCTCCCAGAAGTTGGGGGAGATTTATTATGATGAAGTTATTCTTATATAGTTAAAGGTGGCGGTTTTAGATTTCAAGTCCTCTCCCGCACCCCCGTCAGCTCCGTCCCCTGACCCCGCCCGCCAGATCGTGTTCCTTCAGCCATTTCCATAAAGTCACCCGGCTGACCCCCAACAGGCGGGCGGCCTCCGCCTTTTTGCCGCCGGCCCGGATGAGGGCCTGGAGGAGGAGTTCCCGCCGTTCTTCCCGGTTGCGGAGGACCGCCGGGCGCCAGGGCGGGGAGATGGCCCCGGGGCCGCTTCCCAGGTGGGCCGGGAGATGCTCCGGCTCAATGCCCCCTTCCGGGCAAAGCACAAAGGCGTAGTCGATGACGTTCATCAGCTCCCGCACGTTTCCCGGCCACTCGTAGGCCAAAAGCTTCTCCAGGGCGGCCTTGCTGATGCCGGTGATGTCCTTGCCGCTCTTCAGGGCGGCCCGCTGGATGAAGGTCTCGGCCAAAAGGGGGATGTCCTCCCGGCGTTCCCGGAGGGGCGGGAGGTGGATGGGGATGACGCCGATGCGGTAGTAGAGATCCTCCCGGAAGCGTCCCAGGGCCATGAGCCGGGCCAGATCCTGGTTGGTGGCGGTGATGATGCGCACATCCACCGGGATGGGCTGGTGGTCCCCCACCCGCTCGATGGTCTTTTCCTGCAGCACTCGCAGCAGTTTGGCCTGGGTGGCGGGGGGCAGGTCCCCGATCTCGTCCAGGAAGATGGAGCCGCCGTGGGCCGCCTCGAAGCGCCCCACCCGGGTGCGGTCGGCGCCGGTGAAGGCCCCCTTGACGTGCCCGAAGAGCTCGCTCTCCAGCAGGGATTCGGTAAGGGCGGCGCTGTTCACCCGGATGAAAGGCCCTTTGGCCCGGGGGCTCAGGCGGTGCAGGGCGGCGGCGGCCAGCTCCTTGCCGGTGCCGGACTCTCCGGTGAGGAGCACCGGGGCATCCGAGGCGGCGGCGCTTTTAAGGAGCTGGAAAAGCTGCAGCATCAAAGGCGAGCGGCCCACCAGCCCGTGGAAGGAGTCCTCCCGGGCCAGCTCCCGGCGCAGCCGGCAGATGACCTCATCCCGGCTGAGGATCTCCGTGAGGTCGGTGAGGGTCTCCACGCCGCCCAGGACCCGGCCGCCGGCATCTTTCAGCACCGCCGCGTTTTTGAGGAAGATAAGCGGGGTGCCGTCCTTGCGGCGCAGGGTGCAGCGGATGCGGCTCACCTGCCCCAGGCGGAAGAGGTTGCATTGCCGCGCGGGCGTCTCAGGTCTCATGCCCTTGCAGGCGTCACAATCCAGGATGGCACAGGATTGTCCCACCAGCTCCGCCGCCGGATAGCCCGTCAGGGTCTCCATGGCCCGGTTCACCGCCAGGATGATCCCGTGAGGGTCCACAATCATCAGGCCGTCCGTCATGGTGTTGAGCACGGTGGCCCAGTAATCGTCCAGCTGGGGGAGGGTGAGGGGGGAGTTCATGCACGCCTGCCTCAACATGTTAATCTCGTTATCTTATTGTTAATCGTTAACGTTAATTCCGGCAATCCTTTTTTCCTTCCTATAATCAAATTATTGAAAATACAGCGATATTTTTGTCGGAGGTCTCGCCTTCCCCTGGCAGGCTTTTTGCTGGTGAGGCTTTCAAGTCGGGCAAAGAAAGGCGCCGCGGTCTTCCGGAAAATAATTTTGCCCACATCTCCAAAAATGAACTTTTGCTATAATGCGAATACCTGGCAGGCAAAGGGAGAGCCCCTGCGGCTCGCCTGGTAGAAATCCAAACCCCCTGACCCGGCAGGGTCAGGCGATCCATTTCCATCCCACGAGGAGAACCCCATGATCGGCACGACCAAGAAACCCCTGGAGGAGGTCCTGGCGGCCTTGGCGCCCTACCGCAAGGTGGCGGTGGTGGGCTGCGACGGCTGCGCCAAGATCTGCCAGACCGGCGGGGTGGACGAAGTGGCCCAGCTGGCCCGCACCCTGGAAGCCCATGGCAAGGAGATCGTCTTTGAGGCCACCCCGGAACGCACCTGCAACGTGGCCAAATCCGATCCCATCCTCAAGCCCCTCACCGACAAGATTCAGGAAGCCGACGCCCTCCTGGTCCTGGGCTGCGGCGGCGCCGTCCAGATCACCCGCTACCTCACCGAACAATATGGCCTCACCAAGCCGGTGAAGGTGGGCCTCAACTCCGTGGGCCATCTGGACACGGTGGTCCCCGGCGCGGTGGCCATGGAGGAGTGCTCCGACTGCGGCGAGTGCGTCCTCAACGACACCGGCGGCATCTGCCCGGTGACCCGCTGCGCCAAGAGCTTGCTCAACGGCCCCTGCGGCGGCGCCGAAGGCGGCAAGTGCGAGGTGGACCACAACCGGGACTGCGCCTGGATCCTCATCTATGAGCGCCTCAAGGCCCTGGGGGAGACGGACAAGCTGAAGCGCTTCATGGAACCCAAGGACTTCAGCAAGATGGCCAAACCCCGCACGCTCTACATCAAGGAAGGGAGGGTGGCCTCATGAAGCTCACGGAACTCTTTGCCAAAGGCACCTTCGTGTTCACCGGCGAAGTGGGGCCGGTCAAAGGCTGCAGCCGGGTCAACGGCGGCCCGCCCCCGGAATTTGTTCAGGAGGCTCTAAGCATCAAGGACTACGTCCACGCGGTGAACGTCACCGACAACCAGAGCGCGGTGATGCGTCTGGGGGCCCTGGCCGCCAGTGTGTTGGTCAAACAGGCCGGGGTGGAGCCCATCTTCCAGATCACCTGCCGGGACCGCAACCGCCTTGCCCTGCAAAGCGAGCTCATGAGCGCCTGCACCCTGGGGATCGACAACGTCCTTTGCCTCACCGGCGATCACATCCGCCTGGGCGACCACGTCTCCGCCAAACCCGTCTTTGACGTGGACTCGGTGCAGCTCCTCAAGATCGCCAAAGGCCTGAACGAAGGCCGGGACATGGTGGGCAATCCCCTCACCCAGCCCACCGATCTGGCCCTGGGCGCGGTGGTCAACCCCGGCTTCGAGCCCCTGGACCTGCAGCTTTTGAAAATGGAAAAGAAGATCGAGCAGGGGGCCCAGTTCTTCCAGACCCAGGCGGTCTATGACCCCATCATCTTCGAAACCTTCATCAAGAAGGCCGAGCAGTTCAAAGTCCCCATCATGTACGGCCTGTTGGTGGTCAAATCGCCGAAGATGGCCCAGTTCATCAACGAGAACGTCTCCGGCATCACGGTGCCCAAGTGGCTCATCCGGGAGCTGGAGAGCGTGGCCCCCCAGGGCCGCAAAGAGAAGGCCCTGGAGATCAGTCTGCGCCTGGCCAAAGAGATGGCCCCCATGGTCCAGGGCATCCATTTCATGCCTTTGGGCTGGTCGGACCTCATCCCGCCCATTGTCAAAGAGCTGCGGGGATGAAAGTTTAAAGTCCAAAGTCCAAGGTCCAAAGTCCAAAGTCAGGGGTTCAAAGTTCAAGGTTCAAGGTTCAAGGTTCAAAGTTTGAGGGTAAAAGTTCAAAGTCCAAACTCAGCGTGTAAGCTTAAAGTTCGAGATTTTGAGCTTGAGCCCCGTGGGGCGGCCTGGTAAGGTTGACTCTAAAAAATCCCGCGCCCTGACCATCCCCTCCCCGGAAAGGCCCGCCGGCCTGCCGGGGAGGGCCCCAACACCGGACATACCCATCTCCCCAGGAGGCGGTCCGCCATGAAACGACTGTGCGTCATCTTAGGAGGCGGCCTGGCCGTCGTAGCCGCCTGGCTTTTGCTCTTGCCCCCGGAGCTCCACGCCCGGGAGCGGGCCTGCGTGCCTTTTCACCTCAAAACTGAGGACGGCAAGATCATCAACCCCTTGACCGGGGAAAACGCCGATCAGCCCTACAGCCCTCGGCAGACCTGCGGCGCCTGCCACAACTACGACGAAATCACCAAGGGCTTCCACTTCCAGCAGGGCTGGGACCGCATCCGGGACGACTTCAGCAAGACCAAGCCCTGGGTGCTGTCCGACGGCATGCTGGGGAAGTTCTGACCGCCCTCTTTTCGCCAGTTGGCGAAAAAGAAAAACGAGCATCCCGACCAGATCGACCTCACCACCTTTGAATGGATCAGTGTGGGCCCCCGGGACCCTCAGGGGATGAACCAGCCCACCTGCGGCTCCTGCCATCCCGGCGGCGGCGGCCTGGAGTTCGACCGGGACGGCAAGCGCTATGATACCCGCCTCAAGGCGGAGCCCCAGCTGGCTCAGAGCCTGGACGGCGATTACTACCAGAGCCAGTGGGACAAGACCGGCGTGGTGGAGGCTGACTGCCTGCTGTGCCACCTGCCGGGCTACAACTTCAACGAGCGCACCCGCCAGCTCAAGATGCTGAACTACAAATGGGCCGGCACCGCCGCCTCCGGCATCGGCCTGGTGAGCGGCTATGTCCGGGACGGCCAGCAGCCCAAGGTGACCTACAACCGGCGGCTGTTCAACGAGGACGGCAAGATCGTCCTGGACCTCTCCTACCCGCCTCCGGCGGAGAACTGCGTCTTCTGCCACGGCATCTCCGACGTCAAGAAGCGGGGCTTCTCCTGGAACGACCGGGTCAACCACGACGTCCACAACGCCCAGGGGATGAACTGCGCCCATTGCCACCCCGCCATCGAGGACCCGGCCCGCAAGATCACCAAGCTCCAGCACCAGTTCGCCAAGGGGCATGAAAACGTCTCCACCGTGCGGGACGACCTGGACTATGTGGGCTTCAAGACCTGCCAGCAGTGCCACGAGCAGGGCTACATGGGCGCGCCTCGGCCGCAGCACCTCTCCATCCGCCCCAACCACCTGGAGAAGCTGGCCTGCGAGGTCTGCCACATCCCGGCGGTGCACCGGGCCGGTTTTGAGGGCTTCGACGTCACCACCGGCGCCATGGTGAATTACCCCACCATGCTGCCGCCGCCCGGGGCCAAAAAGATCGGCGACGAATTCACCTGGCGGCCCTCCTACCAGCGGGATGAGAAGGGCAAGCTTTGGCCGGTGAACCGCTTCAAGAGCGTCTTTTTCACCAATCAGGACAAGGACGGCATCAACTACCCCCTCTTCGCCCGGGAGCTGAAGAAGGGTTACGACAAGGCCAAAGAGCAGCTCAAGCCCAAAAACCCGCAGAAACCCGAGCTCCACACCCCGGAGCAAATCAAGATCGCCTTGCTGGCCCTCAAGGAGACCCTGCAAGGGAACAAGCGCTTCCAGCAGATCAAGCCCTTCTTCCACAAGGGCGGCATGATGTACTACCTGGACGATAAGGGCGAGCTGGTGAGCGGCCCCGACACCACCTGGGCCGGCCACGCCGAGGGCTTCAACATCAACCACAACGTCGCCCCCGCCAGCCTGGCTTTGGGCGCCCAGGGGTGCGGCGACTGCCACTCCAGCGAGGCCCACATGTTCAAGGGCCAGATCGTCACCGACATGTTCGGCCCCGACGGCAAGCCCGTGACCATCAGCTCCGGCCGCCTGTTTGGCTGCCGGCCCTGGGCTTTCTATGTCAACCAGTTCCATCAGACCTATCTCACCCCGTACGTGAGCATCCTGCTGTTGCTCCTGGTCTTCGGCCTCACCCTGCATTACACCGGCCAGGGGCCCAAGGGCGCCGACTTCACCTATGAGCCGGCGACCATCGAGCGCTTCAACGTCACCGAGCGCTGGACCCACCTCATCCGCATGCTCTCCTTCCTGGTGCTCACCTTCACGGGCTACATCTTCTTTTACAACAACGTCACGATGCTGAGGATGTTCTTCAGCACACCCAACGCCGCGGTGGTGGTGCACTGGGTGGCCGGCCTCATCTTTGTGGCCGCCGGCATCGTGGCGATGGCCCTGTGGGCCAAGGACGCCAAGTTCGCCCCCTATGACCGGGAATGGCTGGCCAAACGGGGCGGCTATCTCGGCGGCAAGGAGGTGGAGGTGCCCGCCGGACGGCTGAATGCCGGCCAGAAGATCTTCCTCTGGTTCACCGCCGTCCTCACCCTGATCATGGGCGTCACCGGCATTCTCCTCATCTTCAAGACCAGCCTGCCGCTGACCTGGAGTTGCGTGCTTTCCACCGTCCACGGCCTCTTCGCCGTGGTCTTTGTGGCCGCGGTCATCGCCCACGCTTACTTGGGCACCATCGCCAACCCCGGCACCTGGCGGGCTTTGGTGGACGGCAAAGTGAGCCGCACCTGGGCCAAGAAACATCACTCCGAGTGGTACAAGGAGATCGTCGCCCGGGAGGAAAAGGAAAAGGGCTCACCCCCGCCGGAGGAAAAAGCCTAAATATAGTAATGGTCGGGGGGAGGGGGCTAAGGGGCGGTGGCCCCTTACCCCCTCCCCCACCCCCTCCCCCAATCCCTTATAGGGGGATGGGAGGGGAGAGCGAGGGGAGGGAGGGGGAGCCACTGCTCCCCGGCTTTCCTCTTGCCAGGTATGTAAGGAGGACTCCATGGCGCAGAAATTCCTCTTCATCATGTCCAAGGGCTTTGAGAAGGCCGGCGGCGCCGTGCGGGCCATGCAGCTCGCCAACCTCATGGCCCAGGCCGGCCATCAGGTGGAGGTCTTCCTCATCGACGACTCCATCCACTGGGCCCAGATCGGGGTGGCCGAAGGCATCCGGGCCGCCACCGGCGAGCACATGAAAGAGATGCTGGACGGCCTCCTGGCCGCCAAGACCCCCATCCACGTCTGCAAGGCCTGCGCCGACAAGCGCCTGGTGGGACCCGACGACCTCGTCGAGGGCGCGATCATCTCCCCTGCCACCAAGCTGGTGGAGCTCATGGCCGACCCTGCCTACAAAGTCTTCACCTTCTAAACCCTTGGGGCCCCGGTCCACCAGGCAGGCCGGGGCCTCTTAAGAAAAGCGTTGACCCCTCGGGGGCCCTTTGATATTTTGTACCCGGCAGACCTGCCCCCGAGGGAGTCCCATGTCCAAGCTTGCCTCCTATTTCACCAAGGCCGACCGTAAGAAGCTTTTCTTCGATTATCTCAAGCTCCTGGGCATCCTGGAGATTGTCATTTTCATCGTGGTGGCCCTGTGGTCCGCGGACGACAAATACCACCGGGTTTACACCCCCTTCCCCTGGAAGGAATACCTCTTTGTGGCCTTCGCCTTCCCCATCGTGCTCACCTTCCTCATGGGGGTGATCATCACCGGGTTCAACTACTTTCTTGGCGATGAGCAGCCCGCCACCCTGGAGGGCGAAGCGGAAAACCAGCTGGACGCGGTGGTGCGCCAGGTGCGCCGGCTCCCCTTCCTGGCCATCCTCTTTCTGCTTTTGGTGACTGTCTTCGCCATCTACCACCTGGACTACATCATGTCCTGGCTGGCCTCCCTGGGCCACAACACCTTTATTCTGTTGAGCTGGATCCTGGCGGGCCTGGGGGTCATCGTCACCGTTTACATGCTCTTTTTCCTCTTCTTCAAGTACCGCCTCAACCAGAAACAGATGAAATATCAATACTATACCGAGATTTCGGAGCGGCACGGGCTCATCATCCTGGACGACCGCACCGTCATCCACAAAAGCGGCAACCTCCTGGTGCAGGGCGCCCGTTTCGGCCGGCCCCGCCAAGTGGGGGAGCCTTTGCCCACTGAGCCGGAGCTGCCGCCGCCCCCGGAGGCCGGGGGAAACCCGTCTTCCTATCCGGTGCCCAAATCCCGCTGAGCGCCTCCTGCTTCTGAAAGGGGGAGGGGGAGAGCGGAAAAGGCTCAGGCCCGTCGGGGCAATGCCGGCGCTTCGCTTCCCTTCCCCCTCACCGGCCGGTCCCGCCGTCAAGAAGGGTGGGACAGAGCTTGACCGGATGCCCTGCGCTCCCGGCGGCCCACCGTTGTTTTATGCCCCCAAACCAGCAACTCATCGCCCTGATTGCGGCTCTGCCCCAGGAGGTGGGGCCCTTGCTGCGCCGGCTCCGGGCCCGTCACCTCCAGGGCTTCCCCTTCCCGGCCTGGAAGTTTCATAGCGCCACCAGCCGAGGACTGGTGGCCGTGGCAGGGATGGGAGGGGCAGCAGCCCTGAAGGTGGCGGAAAAGCTACTGGAGCAGTCTCTCCCCGCCGCCCTTCTTTCCATAGGCTTTGCCGGCGCCCTGACGCCGGACCTCCGAGTGGGGGACCTGGTGGTGGGAGAGGCATTTTACCGGGTGGAACATTCAGGCAAGCTGGCGGAAGTCCCGGCCCCGCCGGCCTTCCGGGCACTGGAGCCCCTCCTGGCCTCCCTGCACACCGCCAAACTGACCGCCTGGAAGGGCGCCTGCCTGGCGCCCCCGGCCCTCATGCCCAAACAGCTCCTAAGGACCTGTGCTGCGGCGCTTCCCTGCCCCATCGTGGACCTGGAAAGCACCGCCCTGGCGGAGCTGGCCGCCGTCCGTCGCCTCCATTTCCTGGCCCTCCGGGCCATCAGCGACGCCGCCCACCAGGAGATGCCCCCCTTCATCGCCCAGGCGGTGGCCGCGAGCCGCATCCCCACCTTCCGGGACGCCGCCCGCTGGCTCAGGGAGGATCCCCAGCGCTTGCCCGTGTTGGTGCGTCTATGGCATCAGAGCTTCCGGGCAGCCCGCAGTTTAGCCCGGGGACTCGCGGTGGTCCTGGAGAAGGCAGGCGCTTGAAGGCCTCGCCCTGTCAATCTGCCTCTCTCTGTAGTCTCTCGTTTTTTCCTGAAAATTCCCGGATGGTTTTGATCGTCAGCCAGGCGAGGAAGGGGAGGCAGATAAAGACCCCCGTCCAGCCCAGCAGGGCCTCGCCGATGGCAAAGGTCACTGCGAGGTTGAAGGCCACGATGCCCCCATACAGGCCTGGGCCCAAAAGCGGCTGCCACCAAAAATGCCGCTGGCCCAGGTTCCAGGGCGGCCGGGAGGGGAGGGAAGCGGCCAGGGTCTGGAGGAGCCGGGTAAGAATTGCGCCCATGAGCCACCAGCCGGCGAAGTTGCTCAGGGGGATGCCGAAGTAAATTCCAGGTTCCGGGTAGCCGTAGATCTGCCCCAGAAACCAACGATAGCCCCGCAAGGCCACCGGGTCGATGATGATGTCCAGGGTCATGATGAAGGTGGCGGCAAGGAGCGTAAGGCCCCAGGAGCCCGTGAACTTGGGCGCGGCCTTAAGCCCCCCCAGGGCCAGGCGGGCGATGGCATAGCCAGCGTAGGTCAAAAAGACATAGGAGAGAGAATCCATAAAAGGCACGCCCGCCACCCAGAGCTCCCGGTCCACCGTGGCGGGGATGTAGATATACAGCCCGAAGGGAAAGCCGGTGTGGACGGAGGAGAACTCTGCCGCCCAGGCGATGAGATACCCCAGCCCCAGAAAAACCAACGCCCGGCCGAACCCGAAATCCAGGGTGGCCATGACCAGATAACAGGCCAGAAAGACAAAGACATACGGCCTCAGAATGAGGGTGCCCCACAGGAGCTGCAGGATTTCCATTGAGTTCCCTTACCCGGCGGGTTAAGGGTTTCCCTGCCGGGGATTTGAGGGTAAATTGAGTTATGGGAGAGGGGCCAGGGGGTAGTGGCCCATTGCCCCTCTCCCCAACCCTCCCCCCCACCCTTTATCGGGGGGTTGGGAGGGGAGTGTGAGGGGAGGGTGGGGGAGCCAGGCTCCCCCAGCCCTCCCCTCAAAACCAATCTCACATTAACAGAAAGAAGGTCGGCTGCCCCGGATATTCCGCCTGCGCTGCCGTGGACATTTTCCGCAGCCGGCCGCCTCCACAGCGATGAAAGTCATCTTAGCCAAGACTTCCGGCTTCTGCATGGGGGTGAAAAGGGCCCTGGAGCTGGTGCTTCAGGCCATCAACCAGAACCAGGGCGAAATCTACACCCACGGTCCCTTGATCCACAACCCCCAGGTGCTGGAGCTCTTGAGGGAGCGGGGCATCAAGGTCCTGGAGAAGGGCCAGACCCCCCGGGGCCTGGTAGTCATCCGGGCCCACGGCATCCCGCCCCAGGAGCGCCGGGAGCTGGAGGCCGCCGGGGTGCGCATCATCGACGCCACCTGCCCCCGGGTGGCCAAGGTGCAGGCCATCATTCGCCGCTGGGCCAAGCAGGACTACGCCACCCTCATCGTGGGGGACGCCGACCACCCCGAGGTGCGGGGGCTGCTGGGCCACACCGAGGGCAAAGGGTATGTGGTCTCCACCCCTGAGGACGTGGCCGCTCTGCCGGAGCTGGAGCGCGTCATCGTCGTGGCCCAGACCACCCAGAGCGAAGCCCAGTTCAACCACCTGGTCTCCCTCATCCGAGCCCGCTTCCCGGCGGCCAAGGTCTTCAACACCATCTGCGACGCCACCGCCAGCCGCCAGGGGGAGATCCAGACCCTGGCCCGCCAAGCGGAGGCCATCGTGGTGGTGGGCGGGCGAAACAGCGGCAACACCCAGCGCCTGGTGGAGATCTCCCGGGCCACCGGCGTGCCCACCTACCATGTGGAAACGGAGCAGGAGCTGGACCTGGCGGAGATGAGCCGCTACCAGGTGGTGGGGGTGACCGCCGGCGCCTCCACCCCCCATTGGCTCATCAGCAACGTGGTGAGCACCCTGAAGCACGCCTGGGCCTTCCGCCCCGGCTCCCTGGCCAACTACCTCTACCGCGTCTGGCGCTTTTTCCTCAAGTCCAATCTCTATGTGGCCCTGGGGGCCGGCTGCCTGAGTTACACCTCCTCCCTGCTCCAGCAGGTGCAGCCCCAATGGAAATACTTCTTCGTGGCGTTTTTCTATATCTACGCCATGCACATCCTCAACCACTTCACCGACGCCGCGAGCAAACTCAACGACCCGGTGCAGACCATGTTCTACGGCCGGCACCGCACCTTTCTCTGGGTGAGCGGGGCCCTGTCCGCCGGGGCCGCCCTGGTGCTGGGCCTCGTCCTGGGGCCGGTGCCCTTCGCCTTCATCCTGGCCATGAGCGCCCTTGGGCTCCTCTACAATCTCAAGATCATGCCGGAGCGCCTGGCCGCCTTGACCCGCATCGCCGCCCTGAAAGAGATCCCCGGCTCCAAGACGGTCTTCACCTCCCTGGCCTGGGGGGTTTTGGCCGCCCTCATCCCGGTGGTCGGCTCCGAGCGCCCCCTTACCTGGGCCACGGTGGTGGCCTTCCTCTTCGTCTTCGGGCTGGTCTTCATCCGCTCCGGCCTCTTTGAGATCCTGGCCATCGAGGGGGACCGAGTGGTGGGCAAGGAGACCCTGGCCATCGCCCTGGGCCGCCGCCGCACGCTGAACCTCCTCTCGGCGGGGAGTCTCCTCTTTGTCGCCGCCCTGCTCTTAGCCGCCGCCCTCCGGCTGGTGCCGTCTTTGGGCTATGTCCTGAGCCTCTGCGGCCTTTATGCTTTGGCCTACCTCACCCTCTATCGCCTGGAGGTGATGGAATCCGGCCTCATCCTCGAGTCCCTGGTGGAGGGGAACATGGTGCTGGCAGGGATTTTGGCCTTGCTGTGGGACATCTTCACCGGCTGAGGACCAAAAGGGGGAAACCGCCAGGCGAGCCGGCTGGTTGCGGATACCGCATCGCCCTCCACCCTAAGGGAGGGGGTGAGGGGGCGAGAGAGGAGGCAGAGGGGGCAGGGGCCTGTAATCCCTGGCCCCCTCTCCCACGGAAGCTGCTATTCTCCATCAACCGCTAAAGTTTTTGCGCCTGCCGCCGACGGAGAGGGAAGGGGAAAACTCACCGCCGGCGAAGATTTTTTGCAAATTTTTTTATTGACAAACGCCCCGGGCGCCTTTAAGATGGGCCTGGGTTAAGAAACCGGGGAAAGGGGGTGAGGAAAGGACAGAGAAAACACAGGCTTAGGCAACACGAAAGGAGAAATGGGTACTATCTCATCACCTAAGGGGGGAAAGATGAAAAAGCACGCATTTTTCGCGGTGGTCCTGGTGGCTCTCTTGGCCGTGCCCGTGGTGGCGCTGGCCCAGACCGAGTTCACCTTGGGCGGCTACCTGAAGCTGGAAACCTTCTGGGATTCCACCCAGGCAGCCAAAAACCTGAACACCCCGATCCAGCGGGAAAACAACCGGGCCTTTAATCATGGCCGCTTCATGGCCACGGCCCAGTCGTCGCGCTTCAACTTCACCATCAAGGGGCCCAAGCTCTGGGGTGCCACCGTCACCGGCTTCCTGGAAGTGGACTTTGACGGCACCAACGAATTTCTTACCGGCAACAGCGCTTCCAACAACTACACCCCGCGGCTTCGGCACGCCTTCTTCCGCCTGAACTGGCCGGAGACCGAACTGCTGTTCGGCCAGTACTGGAGCTATTTCTCCGAATTCTATCCTGAATCCATCCAGGATGGTCCGTTCCAGGGCCATGGCTGCGCCACCGCCCGGCTGCCCCAGGTTCGGGTGACCCAGACCTTCGGGCTGGGCAACGGCAAGGTGACCCTCTCCGGCCTGATCGGCAAACCCACTGATACCAGCCCGACCTCTGATGCCGGCTTCGGCTATGCCGGCAGTGTCACCCCTGCCCTCCCGGGCACTGCCAACCGCGACTTGGGTCAGACCGGTACCAGCTCCGAAATGCCCCAGATCCAGGCCAAGGTCGCCTACGAGGCCGACCTCTGGGGTAAGGCGCCTTTCTATGGCCGGCCTCGGGGTTTTGTGGCTCAGGTGGCCGCCGGCTGGCAGCGCACCCGCTACCCGGCAGGATTTTCCACCGGTGCCCGGGTGTTTGATGCTAATGATTACTTTGGGCCTGTTACGGCTATACAGCGCTCCCAGGAATACAAAAACAACTGGATGGTGCAGTTTAATCTGTTCATCCCGGTGATCCCCACCACCACCGCCAACCTGGCAGGCACTGCCTCCCTGTCCGCTCAATTCTACCTGGGTGATGGCTTGGCGGCCTTCGGCGAGGCGACTGACACTAACAACAGCTACTTCTCTTTGATTCAGGTTGTCGGACCTCTTACTGGGGTGGTTGATCGTAAGTTGATGAAGCAGTACGGTGGCTATCTCCAGGCCCAGTACTACTTTACCAATCAGTGGTACCTCAACGTAGTCTATGGTTTCTCCAAGGTCTACGGCATCGACAGGGCCACCTACGTTACTATCAACGACCAGTACAGGACGTGGCAGGAAGCCAATATCACCCTGTACTACCGGCCCGTCACCCCACTGCGGTTCGGTCTGCAGTATGCCTACAGCCGCACCGACTGGCTGCAGCGGACCACGGTGGACGGCCAGACCAAGGACACGGGTGATGGCCATCGGGTGAGCTTCGGCGCCTGGTTCTTCTTCTAAACCGTCAAACCGGTTGACATGACCGCGGCCCACGGGGTATCATCCCCGTGGGCCTTTTTCATGGCCGGCGGCCGGGTGTTCCTGACCTGACCGGCTGAGGGTGTGAAAACCTCAGCAGCTGAAAGGCATCCAAGGACTTTTTCCTGACCAACCGGCCTTGGAACGCCCGAACGGCCCCTTCCCCTGGCGGGAAAATAATACATGGTTTTGTGGCCCTGATAGATCTCTCCCTTCCACTCACCTGTCCGGGAGCTCCCCATGCAGAAAAACCTGTTCTCCTTGATCACGATGTTCACCATCCTCTCTTTGGCCGCCTCGGGCTGCGGCACCTGGGAGCGCATGAAGAGCTGGGCCGGCTACGGCAAGGACGAAGACGTGGCCGAGGAGCTCACCCCTCCCGAAGCCCAGCAGGAAACCGTCATGGTGGACGGCAAGCCCTACGTGCGCAGCAAAAACCCCTACTGGCTCACCTACCCGGACCAGCCCGAATACATCTACGTGGAGAAGGGCCGGGAGTTCAAGGGCATGCAGGCCTACCTGATGGAATCCCTGGCCAAGCGGGTGGCGGCCCAGCAGCAAAAGGCCGCGGGCAAAACCATCCCGCCGGACAAGCTCCAGGAGATGGTGCGGGCCGAGGTGGACCGGATCCTCCGGGAGCAGGGCCTGGGCGGCTATGTCTCCCGCACCCGGGACAAAGCCCCGTACACCGGCCGGGCTGTGGCGGTCATCCCCAATCCGGAGACGCCCGCCTCCTATCAGGGCCTGAACCTCACCCTGGCCACCGCCCTGGCGGATACCTTAAGCCGCACCAAGGACATCAAGGTGGTGCCCCAGGACCGGGTGCGGGAGGCCCTGGCCAAGGCCGGGATTCACGGCAAGCTCAGCCTGCGCCGCAATATCCAGGCCCTGGGTGACGCCCTGGGAGTGCAGGCGGTGATCCTGGCCGGGGTGGTGCCGCCGGAGAAGGGCACCACCGGCTTTTATGCCCTGGAGATCTATGACGCCTTCCTGGGGAACAAGGTGGATTCGGTGGTGGCCCCGTCCGGCAGCGACGGCCTCAAACCCGACGGCGCCGCCAAATTCGTGCGGGACAATGCTCTGCGCACCAGCGCCAGCCTCATGGACGTGGACTGGTTCGGCCGGGTGGAGTTCCTCAAAGAGGGCAAGGTCTATCTGAACCTGGGCCAGAACGCCGGCCTCAAGGTGGGGGACCGCCTGAGGGTGGTGACGCCCGGAAAAGAGGTGGTGAACCCCCAGACCGGCGCGGTTTTGGGCTTTACGGCAGATGAGACCGTGGGCGAGCTCAAGGTGACGGAGCTTCTGGGGACCACCGGCGCGGTGGCCACCGCTCTTCGGGGCGGGCCCTTCAAACCCAACGACAAGGTCAAGGCCGCCAACTGACCATAGGGGCTTGGGGGAGAGGGGGCAGGGGTCTTTGACCCCTGGCCCCCTTTTCCACATAATTGAGGATAATAGAGGGGAGGGCTGGGGGAGCCTGGCTCCCCCACCCTCCCCTCACACTCCCCTCCCAACCCCCCGATAAAGGGTTGGGGGTGAGGGTGTGGGAGAGGGGGTAGGGGTCTGTGACCCCTAGCCCCCTCTCCCACAGCTACTCAGCGGCTGATCCGCGCCATGCCGCCCATGTATGGCCGGAGTTTTTCCGGGATCACCACGCTGCCGTCCGCCTGCTGGCAATTCTCCAGGATGGCCACCATGGTGCGGCCCACCGCCAGGCCGGAGCCGTTCAAGGTGTGCACCAGCTCGGTGCCGTGGCCCCCGGGGCGCCGGAAGCGGATGCCGGCCCGCCGGGCCTGGTAATCTGTGAAGTTGCTGCAGGAAGAGATCTCCCGATACAGCCCCTGGCCCGGCAGCCAGACCTCGATGTCGTAGGTCTTGGCCGCGGCAAAGCCCAAATCCCCGGTGCACAGCTCCACCACCCGGTAGTGCAGCCCCAGCTCCTGCAGCACCTCCTCGGCGTCGGCCAAGAGACCCTCCAGTTCGTCAAAAGAGGTCTCCGGCAGGGAAAATTTCACCAGCTCCACCTTGTCGAACTGGTGCTGGCGGATGAGGCCCCGCACATCCTTGCCATAGGACCCCGCCTCAGAGCGGAAGCAGGGAGTGTAGGCGGTGTAACGCAGGGGCAGATCCTCGGCCCTCAGGATCTCCTCCCGGTGGATGTTGGTCACCGGCACCTCGGCGGTGGGCACCAGAAAATAATCCCAACCCTCCAGCTTGAAGAGGTCGGCCTCGAATTTGGGGAGCTGCCCGGTGCCGATCATGGCGGCCCGGTTGGTCATGAAGGGCGGCCAGACCTCGGTGTAGCCGTGTTTGCGGGTGTGCAGGTCCAGCATGAAGTTGATAAGGGCCCGCTCCATCAGGGCGCCCGCGCCTTTGAGCAGGGCGAAGCGCGAGCCGGTGATCTTGGCGGCCCGCTCGAAATCCAGGATTCCCAGGGCCTCGCCTATATCCCAGTGGGGCTTGGGCTCAAAATCAAAGCGGGGCGGCTCCCCCCAGGTATGCCGCACCGGGTTGTCCTCGGCGGAGGCCCCGACGGGCACCGACTCATGGGGCAGGTTGGGGAGCCCGAGGAGAAACTCCCGCACCCAGGGCTCGAAGGCCTCCACCCGCTCCTCCAATTCCTTGATATGCTGGTTGATCTCCTTGACCCGGCGGATGATCCCCTCCGCCTCTCCATGCTGGCCGGCTTTCTTCAGGCGGCCCACCTGCTCCGAGAGGGTGTTGCGTTCATGGCGCAGGCTCTCCAGCTCCGTCAGGGCGGCCCGGCGGGCGGCGTCCTTTTCCAGGAACTCGCTCAAGGAAAGGTCCAGGCCCCGGTTTTTCAGCGCCTGCTCCACCAGCTCCGGATGCTCCCGGACAAAGCGCAGGTCCAGCATGGTGATCTCCTGTCAGGGTGAAAATTCTCCCCTGCCCAGATTGCACAACCTGGGCAGGTCAGCCGATTTTGGGACCGTGGTCCCGGCGAATTTTGAATGGCGGGGACCCTTCTCCTGGTCCCTTCCCCCAAGCTCTCTGCCACCGTTTCATTTTATTTCTTCCAGCAGCCGCACCAGCCCGGCCACGTCCTGGCGCTGGATGTAGTAAAGAATGTCCTCCACCGCTTCGTTGAAGGCCCTCAGGGCTAGGCGGTTGGCCGGGTTCTGCACCTGAATGCAGGCATAGAGCTTGGCGTCCTGGCTCAGGAGCTTGCGGGT
Organism: Desulfobaccales bacterium; assembly: GCA_037481655.1. Classification (NCBI taxonomy): domain Bacteria; kingdom Pseudomonadati; phylum Thermodesulfobacteriota; class Desulfobaccia; order Desulfobaccales; species Desulfobaccales bacterium. The sequence continues at coordinate 32,101 of JBBFLF010000001.1, forward strand.
GAGGCCCAAAAGCGTCCCGAAGGTGGGGGTGGCGAAATCGGCCACATCCTCTTCCGTCACCCCCATCTGCCGCAGGGTGGCCCCCAGGGCGATGAGAATGAAGTGGGCCAGCCCTTGCACCACGCTCATGAGGCGGTCGTGTTCCCGGGCGCTGGTGACCCGCACCCGGGCGCCCGCCTCCTCCAGGAGTTCCTTGAGCCAGCGGAGCCAGCGTTCGCCCCGGCCGGGGCACAGGACCACGGTGAGCCCCCGGATATCCGGCTCCCCAGGGCCAAACAGGGGGTGGGTGCCCACCACCTCCCCGGGGAAGGCCTCCAGCATGGCCGTCACGGGGCGCTGCTTCACCGAGGCGATGTCCATGAGCACCGCCTCAGGCTTGAGGTGCGGCCCCACTTCCCGGGCCACCTCAGACACCACAGGGATGGGGACGCAGAGGATGACCACGTCGGCTTGGGCAGCGGCCTCCGGGGCGCTGAGGCCGGCATCCACATCAGAGATGAGCACCGGGAAGCCCCGGGCGCTGAAGAAGCGCTCCAGCCAGCGGCCCATCTGGCCGGCGCCGCCGATGAGGGCGATGGTGGGGGTCATGTGATGGCCTTCTGCCTGAGGAGAAAATCGGCCAGGGTGAGGCGCACCATGGCCAGCAGCACCGGCACGATGCGGGGGATGGCGCTGATGTCATGGCGCCCCCGGACATTAAGCCGCCGGGGCCGGCCTTCCAGGTCAATGGTCTCCTGCTCCCGGGCGATGGAGGGGATGGGTTTGACCGCCGCCCTCAGCACAATCTCCTGGCCGCTGGAGATGCCCGCCAGAATGCCTCCGGCATGGTTGCTGGCAAACCGGCCGCCGGGAAGGATGGGGTCATTGTGTTCCGAGCCCAGCATGCGGGCCGCGGCAAAGCCGGAACCGATCTCCACTCCCTTCACCGCACCCACGCTCATTACTGCCTGGGCGAGGACCGCATCCAGCTTGTCAAAAACCGGCTCCCCCAACCCCGCCGGACAGCCCCGCACCCGCACTTCCACGATGCCCCCCAGGGAATCCCCCTGCCGGCGCACCTCCTCCACCCGGGCGCTCATGGGGGCCACCGCCTCCGGGTCGGCGCAGAAAAAGGGATTGTGCCAGATGAAGGCCTCGTCCCGGAAGGCGGCGGGCACACCCCCCAGTTCCACCGTGTAGGCCAGAGCCGTGATGCCTTCCCGGTCCAGCACCTTTTTCGCCACCGCGCCGGCGGCCACCCGGGCTGCGGTTTCCCGGGCCGAGGCCCGGCCGCCGCCCCGATGGTCCCTTATGCCATACTTGGCCAGATAGGTGATATCCCCATGCCCGGGCCGGAAGACCTCCGCCAGCTCGTCGTAGTCCCGGCTGCGCACGTCCCGGTTGGCGATGACTAGGCTAATGGGAGTGCCGGTGGTGCGACCCTCAAAGACCCCGGAGAGGATCTCCACCCGGTCCGGTTCCCGGCGGGCGCTGGCATGGGCCTGCACACCGGGGCGGCGCCGGGCCAGCTCCGCCTCGATATCCGACGGGGAGAGCTCCAGGTTCGGGGGGCAGCCGTCAACCACCGCACCGATGGCCGGCCCGTGGGATTCCCCCCAGGTAGTCACCCGGAACAGCCTGCCGAAGGTATTTCCTGCCATGGGCCATTCATCTGAAGAAGTTGGTATTTTTCTGGGAGAGGGGGCCAGGGATCGTTCCTGCCACGCTCCCAGGCCCTCTCCCCTAACCCCTCAATTTGCACATTCCATAAAGTTACAAGGAAAACCTTGCCCTGTCTTCCTGTTTATCCTGCTGCCACGGAGCCTCAAGCGCCTTGGGCGCTCTTTAGCTCCTCCAGAATCCTGGCCGCCACTTGCTCGGGGGTCAGGTCCGTGGTGTCAATGATGATATCCGCGGCGGCCCGGTAGAGGGGCTCCCGCTCTTTCAAAATCGCCTCCACTTCCGCCAGGGGATCGCCACCCCTTAACCCGGGGCGGCTCACCGCGGTGCCGGCATCCCGGGCCAGGCGCTCCCGGATCACCGCGGCCGGCGCCGTGAGCCAGATAAGAATGCCGTTCTCTTTCAGCCGGGCCACATTCTGCGGATCCAGAACCACCCCGCCACCGGGGGTGAGAACCATTCCACGCTGGCCGGCATACCGCTCGACCAGCTCCTTTTCCCGCCGCCGGAATCCCTCCCAGCCCTCGGCGGCCACGATTTCGGCGATGGTCTTCCCCGCCTCATGCATGAGCTCGGTATCCAGATCCACCAAGGGCCAGCCTAAAGCCCGGGCCAGCAGCCGGCCCACCGCCGTCTTCCCCGTGGCCCTGAAGCCGATGAGCACCAGGGAGCGAAGGACCTGGGAGGAGGAGGCGGGGGTCATGGACACGGGCACCGGTCACAAAGGGGCAAGGAGGTTAACTGCGCCACATTATAACAGAAACCCGTCTTCAGGGAAATGCCGGGGCTGCGCCTCCTGCCGGCCAGGGGTGGTCAGCCCTGTCTGCCAAAAACGGCCCCTCACCAGCGCCCCAGGAGAATCAGCACCCCGATGGCAATGAAAGCCAGACCCGCCGCCTTCTTGATGAGATGCTCGGGAACGTACTGGGTAAGCAGGCTTCCCACCGACACCCCGATGAGGGTGGCCAGGATCAATGCCGAGCTGGCCCCTAGAAAGACCGCCAGGGGAGCCTTGGTGTCCGCCGTCATGGAGAGGGCCGCCAACTGGGTTTTGTCCCCGATCTCCGCCAGAAACACCGTGCCGAAAGTGAGCCAGAAAATCTGCCATTTCATGTTCGGACTCGTGGAAAAGTGACTTGAAAAATATGTGAAGGGGGACAGGGCCCGGTTGCCTCTCCCTCGCCGCCCTCACCCTCACCCCATGGCCTGATGACCGAGGTCACGACCTCAAATAAGACCGTGTGCAATGGGTTAAGAAAAGGGCCAGAGCTTTTCAGCCCCTTTGTCTAAGCTCACCAGGATTTCCACCACCAGGATTCCTTGCCCGGTCATGCAAGGATGACTTTTTATGAAATCCTGAACCTCACACCCCGTACACCGTCCCTTCCCGGGCGGCATCGAGGAGCTCCGGGATGGCGCCCGGGGCCAGCTCCCGGGCCCGGGCCACCAGCTCCTGCACCTGGGCGTCGCTACGGCCGGGATCGTGGTGGGTGAGCAGAACCTGGCGCACCCCGGCATCCCGGGCCAGCCGCACCACCTCCGCGAAGGTGGAGTGCCCCCAGCCCCGGTGCTCGTCCATCTCCTCTGGCAGATACTGGGCGTCGTGGATGAGGAGATCCGCGCCCTCCACAAAGTGGACAAAATCCTGCCAGGGCCGCCCGCCTTTCTGCCCCAGTTCGTTGTCGGTGATGAAGACCAGGGAGCGGCCGTCCTCCCGGAACCGGAAGCCCAGACACCCCTGGGGGTGATTCAGGGTCAGGGCGTCAATGTGCACCCCATCCAATACCAGGGGCCCCCGGGCCACCCGGTTGATGAAGGTGATGCGGGCCTGGAGCTGATCAAAGGCCACCGGAAAAAAGCCATCCCCCATGTGATCGTCGAAGACCCGGGTCATGGCCTGAAAGGCCAGGGGCCAGCCGTCCACCAGGATCTCGGTGTCCTCCCGATACAAAGGCCGGAAAAAGGGAAGCCCCAACAGGTGATCCCAATGGTTATGGGTGAGGAGCAGGTGGAGATGCACCGGCTCACCGGCGGCCATCAGCGCATTCCCCAGCAGCCGGAGCCCCGTCCCGGCATCGATGATGACCCGGCGGCCCGAGGCCAGCATGACCTCCACGCAGGTGGTGTTGCCGCCGAACTCCAGCGTCTCGGGCCCCGGGGCCGGGATGGACCCCCGGGTGCCCCAAAAACGGACCTGCATCACACTGCCCCCTTTGACGTCGGCTCTTTTCCCTGGGTTCCTTTTAATGGCCGGAGAAGGAAAAGAATTTCGCTCCCCAGCCGCTGGCCTGGCCGCCTCCGGCTCCCTGACCCCCTCCCCTTACCTCGGGCTGAGGCTGTCCCGGGTCAGGCTCAGGCCCCGGCGCTCCAGAAAGGCCTCGGCCAAGCCGAAGGCGCCGGTGAGCATCATGTCCCCGAAGGGCGCCGCCATCACCCCTTGCCGCCAGCCCGCAAGCAGCCGTCGCCGGGGGCCGGTGATGACCGTGACGGTGAACTCCCGGCCCGGAGGATAATCCGGGGCATAGGCGCAGCCGTGCCCCTCGTCCTCAAAGACCTCCTCGTTGGTGAGCTCCCGCCGCTGAAAGCGCCGCAGGTGCTCCAGCAGCTTGTCGGCGGAAAGCAGCCCGGTGTGATGCTCATAGAGGCCGAAGATGCGCTCCCCCTGGACCAGGGCCGCGAAGGTGTGGGCATTGCCCAGATTGACCACCGTCAGGCCCTCATCCACATGCCCCCGGGCCACCGGATCCAACAGCGCCCCCCTGACCCCGGCGGCGCAGGTGTCCATGAGGAGCGCCCCCGGGAGCACCTCCGCCACCGTGCGCATGCGGGTGAGGTAGGCCGGCGGCTCGCTGGTGGCCAGGTCCCTCAGCCGGCCGCCTGACGCCAGAAAGGCCTCCCAGTGCTGGAAGCGGAAGCGGCGGTTGCTGCCCTCCGGGTTGAAGCCGTGGTCCTGCACCGCCACTGCGAAATGCTTCGGCCAGGGAACGGCAAAGCGCCGGCAGAGCTCCTGCCAGGCCTCCAGGTCCACATCCCCCAAAGTCAAAGGCACCGCCTCCGGGGGAGGATTCTCGGTGATCTCCACCCCCAACTGGGCCACCCGGGCCAGATTGTCGTGCAGGGTCAAGGCCGCAGCCGGATGCGCAAAGACCTTCAAGCCCCGGGCCAGATGGCGGCGCACTGCCTGGGTGAGGGGACCGCCCCCCATCTGCCGGCCGGTGAGAAAGACCGCCCGGCCCGCTTCCGTCAGTTCCGCCAGGCGCCGGGCCGCAATCCGGGTGGGGGAGGGGAGCACCAGCTTGACGGCGTTTTCCACCAGCTCCCCCGGCACCCAAAGAAAGAGGTCCTGGGTGCCGCCGCCGATATCCAGGGCAAAGAGGCTGCCGTGGAGCATTCAGGGCTCCTCCCCGCCGGTTAGGCAGGCCAGGGCCAGGCGGGCGGCCAGCTCCCGGGCCCGGCGCACCTCGGGGCTGCGGCTGAGGTTGCGCCAGACCCCGCCGAAGAGCTCATCGCTCACCACCAAAAGCCCGGCGGCGGCGATCCCTCGGAAGGCGGCCACCGCCAGGACCGCCGCCAGCTCCATCTCCACGGCCACCGCCCCCGCCGCCCGTGCCTTCCCCAGAAGCGCAGGGGTCTCCCGATAGACCGCGTCGGTGCTCCACACCGGCCCGGCCTGCCAGATCAGGTCCCCTGGTTCCGCGGCCCGCGCCGACAGCTGCCGCCGGAGCCGGGAGGCCAAGCCAGGATGGGGTCCAGGAAGTACCCCCGGAGCCAGATAATGGGGGGAGGTGCCGTCTCCGGGATGGGCCAGAGTGGGGAGGAGGAGAGAGCCGGCCGGCAGTTTCGGGCTGAGGGAGCCGCACCACCCCAGGGCCACCACTTCCCTGGCCCCCAGGGCGATGAGCTTCTCCAGCACCATGGCGGCCTGGGGTCCGCCCAGGACCGGCCCGGCCAGGAGCAGCTCCCGACCCTGGAAGCTACCGGGGCGCAGGTCACTGAGCCACAGCCGCCTGGCTCCGTCCCTCCCATGCACCAGGGAGCTCACAAATTTCATATCCGGGGCGGTGCACACCAGGAGCACCCGGGAAGGCACCGAGGCCTCATGGGGCAGACGCAGCGGCTGGATGAGGGCCGCTTCCGGCACCGGCGGAAGCGCCGCCGCGGCCCCTTTCCCCTGAAGCGCTCGGGGGCAGGCCTCGCTTACGCCGCCGCCCGGGAATTCTTCAGCTTCCACAGAAACCACAAGGCCCCCAGCGCCAGGGCCGCCACCACCAGGACATCCAGCACGTGGGTGTATTCCTGGATGAGCCGCCAGTTCTCCTTCAGGCGCACCCCGGCATAGGTGAGGAAGCCGTTCCACATAGTGGCGCCCACCAAGGTGTAGAGAATGAAAGGCGTCAGCGGCATCCGGGCAGTGCCGGCGGGAATGGAGATGAGATGGCGCACCACCGGAATGAAGCGGGAGATGAAAATGGTCTTGCCGCCGTGGCGGGCGAAGAAATTCTTGGTCCACTCCAGATGGTGCGGATTGAGGAGCAGGTAGCGCCCGTAGCGCAGCACCACCGGCTCCCCCAGGGTGCCCATGCCGTAAGAGAGGACTGATCCGGTGATGGACCCCAGGCTGCTGGCCGCCATGACCCAGAAGGGGTCAAAGTGCCCGGTGTAGATGAGAAAGCCGGCAAAGGGCATCACCAGCTCGCTGGGCACCGGCGCAATCATGCTCTCCAGGGTCATCAGGACAAACACCCCCAGATAGCTGCACTTGTGAATGAGCAGGGTGTTGTAATTGCACAAGGTTTCGGTGAGTCCCACTCAGGATTCTCCCAATTCGTGATGATGATAGGCCGCCTCTTCGATCTCCCGGTGGCGCAGCTCCTCCTGCACCTTCGCCTGCAGGGTGGCCAATCCCGGGCTCAGCTCCACCGGATAGCGGGCGGGCGCCACAATGGCTTTGTATTCCTCCGGCAGACGGGCCAACTGCTCCCGGCAGTAGTCCCGGCTCTCCGCCAGGCTGGGGAGGGGCGCCGACCGCCGACCGCCGGCCATCACCGGCTTAAGCAGCGGTTCGCCCCCGGCCAGCTTTTCCCCCCTCAGGCTGATGACATCGCGGCGCATCCGGCCGTCGCCATCAAAAAAGCGCCACACCTGCTTTTTGTCCACCAGCGTCACCTTGCCGGTGGAGAGCTTCATGATGGGGCGCTCCCCATATTTTACCAGTTTGTAGGCAATGTCAAAATACGGGGCGTCGGCGGACACCCCCATTTTGGTGCCCACCGCAAAGGCATCCACTCGGCCCCCCGCCTCCAGGACCCGGGCAATCTTGAATTCGTCAAAGCCGCCGCTGGCCAGGATTTTCACCTCCGGGAGGCCCTCCTCATCCAGGATGGCCCGCACCTCCTTGCTGATGGCGGCGATATCGCCGCTGTCCAGCCGCACAAAACGCAGCCGGTGGCCCGTCGCCGCCAGCTCCCGGGCCACCTGGGCCGCCTTGCGGGCCCCGGCCAGATTGTCGTAGGTATCGATGAGGAGAGTGACAATCCCCGGAAAGGTGCGGGCAAAGACCCGGAAGGCGTCGATTTCATGAGGGAAGCTGGTGATGTAGGAGTGGGCCATGGTGCCGAAGATGGGGATGCCGTAGAGCTTGCCCGCCAGCACGTTGCTCGTGCCCATGAAGCCCACCAGATACGAGGCCCGGGCCACCTTCAGACCGGCGTCCGTCCCCTGGGTGCGCCGCAGGGAAAAATCAATGACCGGCCTACCCCCGGCCACGTAAATGGAGCGGGCCGCCTTGGAGGCGATGAGGGTCTGCAGACTCACCGCATTGATGATGAAGGTCTCCACCAGCTGGGCCTGGAGGATGGGCGCGGTCACCTCCAGGATGGGCTCATCCTTGAAAAAGACCGTGCCCTCGGGCAGGGCATGCACCTCCCCGGTGAAGCGCACCCCCTTGAGATAATGGAGAAAATCCGGGGAGAAGAGGCCGGTGGAGTCCAAATAGGCCAGGTCCGGTTCGGTGAACTCCAGGCTCTCCAGATAGTCCAGGGCCTCGGCCAGCCCCGCGGCCACAAAATAGCCCCGGTTGTCCGGATATTTGCGGATAAACAGGCTGAAGGTGGCCTCCTCCGCCATGCCCTCGGCGAAATAACAGGCCGCCATGGTGAGCTGGTAGAGGTCGGTGAGCAGGGCAAAACGCGCCCCCAAGGGCTGATCCGACATGGCCGCCTCCGTCGTGTGCCAGATGTGGCGTTCAGGAGAGGAGCCCCCTGTCCCGAGTTTGGGGAAGGTTTGCTGGCCTCACCTTACGCTCACATTATGCCCCAAAAAGCGCTTTCTGCCAGCAGGAATTGCTCAGCCCCGGGCAAAGACGTCGGCGTCCAGGGTGAGGGTGCGGCCCGCCTGGAGGTGGTGCCACCCCAGGGCGGCCACCATGGCGGCATTGTCGGTGCAAAGGGAGAGGGGGGGCAAAAAGAGCTGAAAGCCCTCAGCTTGGGCGAGCTCCGCCAGGGCTTGGCGCAGCCGGCCGTTGGCCGCCACCCCGCCGCAGACTAGGAGCCGCCCGCAGCCCGTTTGGCGCAGGGCCTCCCGGCAGCGGCCGGTGAGGCTCTCCACCACCGCTTCCTGGAAGCTGGCCGCCAGATCGGCGCGGCTTTGGACCTCCTTGAGGATGGCCGGGTCCTTTTTCAGCAGGGTAGCCACTGCGGTCTTGAGGCCGCTGAAGCTGAAGGTGAGGGGCTCTTCCGGGATGCGGGGCCGGGGCAAGGGGAAGGCATTGGGGTCTCCGGCCTGGGCCAGGCCCTCCAGTACCACCCCGCCGGGGTAGCCCAACCCCATGAGCTTAGCCACCTTGTCGAAGGCCTCGCCCGCGGCGTCGTCCCGGGTGCGGCCCAGAAGCGTCATCTCCATCAGATTGTGAACTTCATAGAGATTGGTGTGGCCACCGGAGACCACCAGGGCCACCAGGGGAAATTCGGGCGGATTATCGGTGAGGAAAATTGCGGCGATGTGGGCCTGCAGGTGATGAACTCCCGCCAGGGGAATACCCAAAGCCCAGGCCAGGCTTTTGGCCGCGGCCATGCCGATGACCAAGGCGCCGATGAGCCCCGGCCCCTGGGTGACCGCGATCCCATCCAGGTCCTTGAGCCCCACCCCGGCCTGATCCAGGGCGCCCTGGACCACGGGGAGGAGATTCTCCAAGTGGCGGCGGGCCGCCAGCTCCGGCACCACCCCGCCATAGCGGGCATGGAGCTCGAACTGCGTGGCCACCACGCCGGCCAGGACCCGGCGGCCGTCGGCCACCACCGCCGCCGCGGTCTCATCGCAGGAGGTCTCCAGTCCCAGGACCAGCATACTCTGCCTAATCCTGGCCCACTTCGAAGATCTTTTCCCTGAAAAGAATGTAGCGGAGCATTTCGTTCATATCAAAGACTATATGGGGTTCTTCCAAATAAGTTCCTGGCACCCCCACCATCTTTATTTTCCCATTTTTACGAAACATTTTTAAAAATTCATTGTCCTCCATCAAAGACGAAAATGGATAATACTGGACTAAAAAGCCTCTGTTCATATCATGATAAAGTAATGGATAATTAATAAATGTTGTATAATGACAGGCAACGCAGTCGAAAATATTGATCTTCCCTTGGAAGAGTTTCTCCTTCAATTCAGGATCCAGGGTCACGTTAATAGAGTCCCACAAGACCACCTCCTGTTGCTGGCCGCAATCCGGACATTGAACCATCTGGCTGCTCAATTTGGTCATCGGCAATCTCCTTGGGGTGCCTGACAGGAAAGAGGTCTATGTTCACAGCGGCCGCCCCGCCTTCCGGCGGCCGCCCTGCTGCCGGTCGGGAGGGTGTATGGCTGCGGCTGGGGTGGGGTCCACAGTGAGATACATGGTGAGGCGGGCCAGCTTCTGGGGGCCGATGCCCTTCACCGCCGTCAGGTCCTCCAGACGCCGGAAGGGCCCGTGCTGTTCCCGGTAAGCCACGATGCGCCGGGCCAGCTCCGGTCCCAGGCCGGGAAGCCGCTCCAGGTCGGCGGCGCTGGCGGTGTTCAGCTCCACAGGCAGGCCCAGAGTGAGGAGCCGGGCACCCTCCATACGGCCTACCTGCAGTCGGCCGGTGCCGTCCACCTGCACCCGGCTGCCGGAGGGCAGTGGCCGGTTCTCCCCTTCGGCCGGAGCCGCCGCGCCGGCCCGACCCAGGGCCTCGTTTAAGGCTGGTGCCTGCCCAAAGGCGTAGACCCCCGGCCGGGGCACGCCTTCCCCTACAATCTCCACGAAGACTGACGACGACACCGGCGGCAGAGGCCTGGAGGGGGGATATTCCCGATAAAGATACAGACCCAGCAGCGCCCCGGCCAGAAGCACCAGGATGCCCGTCTGCTCCCAGCGGAAGGTCCGCAGCCTCACGGGGCGCCTCCCTGCACCCTTTAGCCTTTGTGGCCCTCCGCCGCCGGCCGCCGGGCCCGCTCCTCGTCCTTGAAGAGCTTAAAGGTGATGCTGTCCACCAACGCCTGCCAGGAGGCCTCGATGATGTCATGGGACACCCCGATGGTGCTCCACCAGTCGGTGGCGTCCCGGGACTCCACAAAGACCCGCACCTTGGCGCTGGTGCCGTGCATGCCGGGGAGCACCCGCACCTTGTAGTCCTCCAGGGTGACCTCCATCAGGCGGGGATAGAAGCGCACCAGGGCCTTCAGCAGGGCGTTATACAGGGCGTCCACCGGGCCGTTGCCCACCGCCGCGGTGTGCACCTCATGCAGGCCCACATGCACCCGGATGGTGGCCTCCGGCAAGGGCGGCTCATCGGCCCCCGCCTTCTGGTCAATCACCCGGTAGCCCTGGAGGCGGAAGAATTCCTTGTGATGTCCCAGCGCCGCCCGCACCAACAGCTCCAGGGAGGCCTCCGCGGCCTCAAACTGATAGCCCTGGGCCTCCAACTCCTTCACCCGGTCCAGGATAAACTTCACATTGGTGTCGTGAGGCGGCAGGTCCTTGTCCCCCAGTCCCAGAAGGGGCCTGAGTTTCTGATAGGCCTCCCGCACCAGGGCGTCATGGGTGGCCGGCTCCAGCCCCAGCTCCTGGGCTTTAAGCAGGATGTTCCCCCGCCCTGAAAGGTCCGACACCGGAATGCGCCGCACATTCCCCACCTTTTCGGGGTCAATGTGCTCATAGGCTTTGGGATTGCGCTTCACCGCCGCAGCATGCACTCCGCCTTTGTGGGCGAAGGCACTCCGCCCCACAAAGGGCTGATAGCGGTTGGGCCGCAGGTTGGCCAGCTCGTAGATGAAGGTGGACACCTCCTTGAGCTTGCGGAGATTCTCATCACTGATGCAATCCACCCCCATCTTCAGCTTCAGGTTGGCGATGATGGAGATGAGATTGGCATTGCCGCAACGCTCCCCCACGCCGTTGATGGTGCCCTGCACCTGGCTGCAGCCCAGCTCCACCGCCGCCAGGGAGTTGGCCACCGCCAGCTCCGAGTCATTGTGGGCATGAATCCCCAAGGGCGCCTGGGGCAGGCGCTTCTTCACCGCCTTGATGATGCTCACCAGCTCCGAGGTCAGAGTGCCGCCGTTGGTGTCGCACAATACCAGGCAGTCCGCCCCGCCGGCCAAGGCCGCCTCCAGAGTTCGGAGGGCATACTCCTTGTCTTCCTTGAAGCCGTCAAAGAAATGCTCGGCGTCGTAAAAGAGCTCCTCCACCCGGGGCTTAAGATAAGCCAACGAGTTGGTGATCAGCTCCAGATTGCGCTCCGGGGTGGTCTGCAGGATCTCCCGCACCTGAAAAAGAGAGGACTTGCCAAAGATGGTGACCACCGGCGCCCGGCTCTTCACCAGCTCCTGCAGATTGAAGTCCTGCTCCGGAGCGCTGTCCTTGTGGTGCGTGGCCCCGAAAGCCGCCACTTTGGTCTGCCCCAGCTCATAGTTGCGGATCTCGGTGAAGAACTCCTTGTCCTTGGGGTTGGACCCCGGCCAGCCCCCCTCAATATAATGCACCCCCAACTGCGCCAGCTTGCGGGCCACCCTGATCTTGTCCGCCACCGACAGGGTGAACTCCTCCGCCTGGGTGCCATCCCGCAACGTCGTATCGTAAATCTTCACCACCCGCATATTTTTCCCTGTAATAGGAATGATGCTGGGGGAGGGCCAGGGAACACCGTTCCCTGCCCTCCCCCAGCACCCCCTCCCCACCCTATATGGGGTTGGGGGTGGGGGTGGGGAGGGGGCAGGGGCCCACCGGCCCCTGGCCCCCTCCCCACAACTCATGCTCACCGAGGCTGGTCCAGGTGGAAGGCGTCGTGGAGGACGCGCACGGCCAGTTCGGTGAATTTGTCTTCGATGACGCAGGAGATTTTGATCTCCGAGGTGCTGATCATGAGGATGTTGATGCCGGCGGAGGCCAGGGCTTCGAACATGCGGGCGGCGATGCCGGCGTTGTTGCGCATGCCCACGCCGACGATGGACACTTTGGCGATGTTCTCATCGCTGAGGATGTCCCGGGCGCCCACTTCCCGGCCCACCTCCCGGACGATCTCCAGGGTCTGGCGCAGGTCGCCTTTGGGCACGGTGAAGGTGATGTCGGCCCGGCCGTCCACGCTGGTGTTCTGGATGATGAGGTCCACCACGATGTTGGCGTCGGCCACGGGTTTGAAGAATTTCACTGCGACGCCCGGCCGGTCGGGGACCCCCAGGATGCTCACCCGGGCGTCGTTGCGGCTGTAGGCGATCCCGGAGACCGGGATGGCTTCCATCTCTTCGTCCTCCTTGCAGACTAAGGTGCCGGGATGGTCGCTGAAGGTGGAGCGCACCCTCAAGGGCACCTGGTATTGTTTGGCAAAGCCCACCGAGCGGATTTCCAGGACCTTGGCGCCCAGGGAGGCCATCTCCAGCATCTCGTCGTAGGAGATCTTGGGCAGGAGCCGGGCCTTGTGATAGATGCGGGGGTCGGTGGTATAGACCCCTTCCACGTCGGTGTAGATTTCGCACAGATCGGCTTTGAGGGCCGCGGCCACCGCCACCGCGGTGGTATCCGAGCCGCCCCGGCCCAGGGTGGTGATGTTGCCCACCTCATCCACCCCTTGGAAGCCCGCCACTGTGACGATGCGGCCTTTTTTGAGTTCCTCCCGGATGCGGGTGGTGTCGATGCCGATGATGCGGGCCCGGCCGTAGGAGCGGTCGGTGTAGATGCAGGCCTGGTGTCCCAGAAGGGAGGCCGCCGGCACGCCCTGAGCGCGTAAAAACATGCTGAAGAGCGACACGGTGACCTGCTCCCCGGTGGCCAGGAGCACGTCCAGCTCTCGGGGGTCCGGGGGATCGCTCATCTCCTTGGCCAGGCGGATGAGGCGGTCCGTCTCCCCCGCCATGGCGGAGAGCACCACCACCATGCGGTTGCCGTCGAAATAACTTTTGAGCACCCGGTTGGCCACATTGGCGATGCGGTCAGGGTCGGCCACCGAGGTGCCCCCGTACTTTTGCACAATCAGGGCCACAGAAAACCACCCAACAAGTTTTAAATTTCAATCTTATCTGAAAAAAAGAGAACTTTCAATGAGTCCGGACATCGGGGGCTGGCCGGGGTTGCCGCACTCAGGGTCTGGGTATTGCGGAGGGGCACAGGAGAGGCAGGGCGGAGGCCTCCTCAATCAGCGGTCAGCAGGCCTTTCTGGGCCAGTCTGTCGATCTCCCAGCAGGGGGCGAAAAACTGCAATCCCAGGTGAAAGCGGCCCGGGGCATGGAGGAGAGGCCGCATCCACACCACCGTGCCGGAGAGCTTCATGGGGCCGTTGTGGCCGGGCAGGGTCACCACAAATTCCGCCACATTCCGGGGTGCCAGGGGCGTGGTGCTCTCCAGCCGGGCGCCCAGGGAGCTCACATCCACCAACAGGGTGTCGGAGACGGGCCGGCCGTTGAGCTCCATCACCGGCAGCCGCACGGGGTAGCGCTTAGCCCGCCGTGGAATAATTTTCTTTCTCATAATCGCTAATAGTATCGAGCAGAGACCACTTTTTCACATCTCCGGTCTCCCTGTCAAGCAGGGAGAAGCTTTTTGGCGTCGGCCCTGCTTTTTTCCGTTGACCTGCCTCCAATTCTGATGGTAAAAGGGATTACGCGAAAAAAATCACAATCAAGGAGACCCATCCATGGCCGCCCAACTGATCAAAGGGGCCGAAGTCGCGGCCCAGATCCGTGAAGAGCTGAAGCAGGAAGTCAAGGAGCTCAAGGAAAAGCATGGCGTCACCCCGGGCTTGGTCACCATCCTGGTGGGCGAGGACCCGGCCTCGGTGAGCTACGTCACCGCCAAGCAGAAGACCGCCCATGAGCTGGACTTTTATTCCATCCAGGACAATCAGCCCCCGGACATCACTGAGGAAGCCCTGCTCAAGCTCCTAGACAAATACAACAAGGACCCCAAGATCCACGGCATCCTGGTGCAGCTGCCGCTGCCCAAGCATATCGACACCAACAAGGTGCTTTATGCCATTGACCCCAACAAGGACGTGGACGCCTTCCATCCGGTGAACGTGGGCCGCATCCTCATCGGCAACTATGCCTTTTTGCCCTGCACCCCGGCGGGCTGCCAGGAGCTCATCGTGCGCTCCTACGGCGATCCCAAGGGCAAGGAGTGCGTGGTGGTGGGCCGCTCCAACATCGTGGGCAAGCCCATGGTGGCCATCATGATCCAGAAGAAGGCCGGCGCCAATGCCACCGTCACCTGCGTCCACACCGGCACCCCCCAGGACAAACTCATTGAGCACTGCCGCCGGGCCGACATCCTGGTGGTGGCCGCGGGCGTGCCCAAATACGTCCAGGGTGACTGGGTCAAGGAAGGGGCCTGCGTCATCGACGTGGGCGTCAACCGCATCGGCATCAGCGAAAAGACCGGCAAGGCCATCCTCTGCGGCGACGTGGACTTCGACGCGGTGAAGGAAAAGGCCGCCTTTATCACCCCGGTGCCCGGCGGGGTGGGCCCCATGACCATCACCATGCTCATGAAGAACACCGTCATGGCCGCCAAGCTGGCCGCCGGCCTCATCAAGATCTGACCCTCCCCCGGGGAGGCGCCGGGCCTCCGGCCCTCCCCTCTGTCCCCCCGCGCCCGGGCCCCCGCCCGGGTTTTTTGTTTCAGCTCCCAGTCATTCCACCCCCTTGATGTTTCGTTTTCTGAACAAAAAAGCTGGTCTGAAAATATATATATTGCAGTAATTACAAATAGATACGTAAAATGGCACACCTCTGGCTCTTCTCCGGGGTGAGAAACCAGCCATCCCGGAGGGTGCCATGACCAGTGTTGTCCTCCTCATCGCCTTGAGCCTCCTCGCCCCCCGGCCGGCCGGGGCCGGGGAGCTGCCCCTGGTCGTCCCCACCGTGGCCGGGGTGAGTGTCTCCGCCAACCCCGTGGCCCTGGGCGAGGCCGTCACCCTCACCGCCCATATCCGGGAGCGGGGCACCGGCGCCCCCGTCACTGCCGGGCTCGTGGCCCTGGAGCGGGCCGAGGCCCCGGAGGGCCCCTGGGTGCTTCTGGCCCAGGACCCCCCCGATGCCCAGGGTGCCTTTGAGCTGGTGGACCGGGTGAGCCCCCTCACTCCCGGCCTGGTGTGGTTCCGGGCCCGCTACCTGGGCCATGAGGGCGAGGGCCTGAGCTTCGCCCCGGCCCTGAGCCCGGCCCTGCCTTTGGTGGTCAAGGACTATGCCGGGCCGCCGGTGGAGCTGGGGGTGATCCACGCCGCCGGCGACGGCGAGGTGGGGGCCCACGGCCTGGGGGCCTGGGAGCTGACCGTGGCCCTGAAGGCCGGAGCGGAGCTCACGGAGGCGGTGGTCAGAACCGCGGCCGCGGCCGAAGCCTTGGCCGCCCCCCGGCGCTGGCGGCTGCCGCCCCTGGCCGCCGGGGAAGTACACCATCTGACCATCGGCCTCTCTGACCTTGCCCTCGGCCGCTCCCTGGCCCCGGGCTGGGCCGCCCTCACCGGGGAGTTCCAGGCCTGGGCCCTCCTGGCCGCCGGGGCGCGGGTCCTGAGTGACCCCGCCCCGGCCGTGAGTCTCTCCCTCCCCGAGGGCCTGGAGGCGCCGCCCGCCCCGCCGGAGCCCGAGGGGGAACCATGACTTTGGCCGGGAAAGGGATACCGGCGGGAGGGATCCATGACACTTTCACCGTGGGGTCGCCGGGGATACTCACGGCGAGGGGAATTAATTGCTTGAGCTCAGCACGATGGATTCGAATCATAAGCCCCGCCTGCGTTCAGACATGTCGTCCAGTTTCACCCCTGTGTCGGTGGCCTTTGCGGCCATGGACCCACCAATTCCACTCTGGGAAGAAAAACAAAGAAGCCGAAACCTGAGAGGCTCCGGCTTCCATATGCAGATGCGCATGCGTGAGGGAAGGTCAAGGGCTTAGACCTCCCTGGCCCCTCGCCCCTGTCATCCTCTCCAATCGCTCACCCGGGCCACCACCTCCGCCGCCCGCACACTCTCCCGGCCCTGGCAGCAGTAGAGATGCAGGAAAGGCACCTCAGCCCAGGTTGATCTCCTGGCCCCGGCCCAGCTCTTCATTGATCACCAGCAGTTTCCCCTGGTCTGCGGCAAAAAGCTGGACCGGGGCATTTAGGAGTTCAATGCCGTATATGGTGCCGTCCGGGGCAATATCCACATTGAGCTCATCGCTCACCCGGATAGTTTCCACTTCGCCGGTCTTTTCCTGCAACCGGAGATAAGCGATGTTGTAGCGGGGATCGCAGGTGATTTTCAAGGGCCGACTCTCTTTCACTCCCAGGCCCGGCTCACCCGGGCCGCCACCTCCGCGGCCTTAAGGCTCTCCCGGCGGGGGCGACGGCCGGGACGCCGGCAGTCACTGCTTGTGCGGGCAGCTCGTTCAGCCCATGAATAAGGCCTGCCTGCGCACGGCGTCCTCGCAGCCTCCCCCACCCCTTCCTTCAGCCGGTGGCCTGGTAAATCACCGGCCGGTAGCGGGGCGGCGGCACCGGCTTGCCAGCTTGGCGGGCGGCCTCCAGCCAGGCCTGTTTGGCCTGCTTCACCTCCGCCGGGGCCTTCTCCGGGGTCTCGCCGCCGGCGGCACCGGCCTCCAGACCCGAAAGGTCGGCGATGCGCCGCCGTCTTCGCCCCTGCAAAAAATGTTCATATGATCATCAGGCTTCCCAGTCCTCCGGCTTAACCATTACACCTTGCCACCGGCCGGAGAAATCGGCCGACCTGAAGGCTTGCCCCCCGGCGACGTTTAGGAGATTTAGCAGCCCCCTCACTCCCAGGCCCGGCTCACCCGGGCCACCACCTCCGCGGCCCGGAGGCTCTCCAGGGTGTGCTTGCGGCAGTTGAGGATGCGGCTTAAGGCCACCAGGCACCCCTCCTCGTGCCAGTAGCGCTCGGTGTCCAGGATCAGGGCCTGCACCCCCAGCTCCCGGAGGCGGGCCGCCAGCTCCTTGGCTTCGGCCACCGGGTTGCCCCCCGCCAGACTGATGTTGGCCTTGCCGTCGCTGATGAGGATGAGGTGGAAGGCGTCGTGGGGGTGGCGGGCCTTCTCCCGCTGGATGAGCTCGCAGGCCAGGGCCAGGGCGGCGGGAAGGGGGGTTTTGCCGCCGGTGGGGAGGCTCGCCAGGTGCTTCTGGGCCAGGTCGATGCTGTTGGTGAAGGGCAAGGCCAAGGTGGCCGTCTCCCCCCGGAAGGTGATGAGCCCCACCCGCTCCCGGCGCTGGTAGGCGTCGGTCAACAGCGACAGGATGGCGGCCTTGGTCTCGGCCATGCGCTCGTCCGCGCCCATGGAGCCGGAGGCGTCCACCACAAAGAGGAGATGGCGTCCCACCCGCCGTTCCTTGAGCTTGAAGCGCAGATCCGGCGCCGCCACCGCCACCGCCAGGTTGCCCTTGTCCCGGAAGACCTGGTAGGGGGCCGCGGCCCTAAGCGTCGCATCCAGGGCCAGGTCCGGGGGGCCCATAGGTGTGAGCCCCGCCCGCACATAGCGACCCCGGCCGTCCAGGCTCTGGGCCCGGGTGCGGCGCCCCGGGGCGCCCTTGGCCTCCCGGTCCGGCAGCACCTCCAGGGGCTTCACCGGGAAGGGCTCCCCCGGCGCGGTGAACACCTCGCCGATGGCCTGGCCGCCCGCAGGCTCGCCCGTGGGCTCATACTCCGGCCCCGGCCCCGGCGGCTCGGGGGCAGACTCCTGTTGGTCCTGGAATTTCCGGAAAGTCTCCGTGAGCTTCTCCCTATTGAGGCTCACCTCGCCCAGGGGTTTTTTCCGCAGGCGGTGCGGCAATACCAGCAGGGCCGCCTCCTTGACATCCTCCGGCGTCACCCTCTCCCGGCCGTGCCAGGCCGCCAGGGTCTGGGCGCACTTGAGCATAAAGATGTCGGCCCGGTGGCCGTCCACCCCCTGGTCCAGGCAGATGGCGGTGATCAGGCGCAGGATGTCCCGGGAGTAGCCCACCCGGGGCAGGCGCTCCCGGGCCGCCAGGATCTTCAGGCGCAGGCGCTCCTGCTCCTCCTCCCAGGCGGTGGCGAAGGCCTCGGGGTCGGCCTCAAAGGCCAAGCGGCGCTCCACCACGGTCATGCGGAGGGCGTAGTCCTTGAGGCCCGTCACCTCCACGCAGAGCCCGAAGCGGTCCAGGAGCTGGGGCCGGAGCTCCCCCTCCTCCGGGTTCATGGTGCCCACCAGGATGAAACGGGCCGGATGGGCAAAGGAAATGCCCTCCCGCTCCACCACGTTCACCCCCATGGCGGCGGCATCCAACAGCACATCCACCAGGTGGTCGTCCAGCAGGTTCACTTCGTCCACGTAGAGGATGCCCCGATGCGCCGCGGCCAGAATCCCCGGCTCAAAATGGCGCTGGCCGGTCTTCACCGCCTTCTCCAAATCAATGGTGCCGAGCAGCCGGTCCTCGGTGGTGCCCAAGGGCAGATCCACCACCGGCATGGGACGATGACGCACAGGCAGGGTCTCGCCGGCGGCCTTTCGCTTCCGGCAGTCATCACACATCTCCGCCGGGTCCTCGGGGTCACAATGGAAAGGACAGCCCGCCACCACCGGCAACCGAGGCAACAGCGCCGCCAAGCCCCGGGCCGCAGTGGACTTGGCCGTGCCTTTCTCCCCGCGAATCAACACCCCGCCCAACCGGGGATTGACCGCATTGAGAATGAGGGCCAGCTTGAGCAACTCCTGGCCCACCAACGCCGCAAAAGGATAAACCGGTCGCTTGGGAGTCATGGTCTTGAGTCAGGAGACTTGGGGGAGGGGGCTAAGGGGCGGTGGCCCCTTACCCCCTCCCCCAAGCCCCCTCCCCCAAACCCTTAAAGGGTTGGGTGGGGGGCTTGGGGGGAGGGCAGGGATCTGCGATCCCTGGCCCTCCCCCCATTACCCGCCGCCCCCCGAAGGCGGCTCCTCCTTGCCCGGGGCGCAGATATCGTCTTCGAAGCAGGTTTTGGAGAAGTCTTCCTCCAGGGGTTCGGCGTAGTCGCCGGTGAAGCAGGCCAGGCAGAAGTTGTGGGGCGGGAGTTCCGTGGCTTCCACCATGGCCTCCACGGACAGGTATCCCAGGTAATCCAGGCCCAGGTAGTCCCGGATCTGGTTGACGTTCTGGTGGGCGGCGATGAGCTCGCCCTTGGAGGAGAAATCGATGCCGTAGTAGCAGGGGAAGCGGTGCGGCGGGCAGGAGACCAGGAGGATGACTTCCTTGGCGCCGGCTTCCCGCAGGGATTTCACCCGGGAGCGGGTGGTGGTGCCCCGGATGATGGAGTCCTCCACCACCACGACCCGTTTGTCCTTGAGGATCTCCCGCACCGGATTGAGCTTGATGCGCACGGCAAAGTCCCGCATGGACTGGCTGGGCTGGATGAAGGTGCGGCCCACGTAGTGGTTGCGGATCACCCCCATCTCAAAGGGCATGTCCATGACGTCGGCGAAGCCCAGGGCGGCGTAGGTGCCGGAGTCGGGAAAAGGCATCACCAGGTCGCCTTCCACCGGGTGCTCCCGGGCCAGGCAGGCCCCCAGGCGTTTCCTGACCTTATAGACACTTTTGCCGAAGATGCGGCTGTCGGGCCGGGCAAAATAAATAAACTCGAAGATGCAGTACTTGTGGGGCTGGGGCGGGAAGGGGTGGTACGAGTGCAGCCCCTTGGCGTCCATCACCACAATCTCGCCGGGCTCCACCTCCCGGAAGTAGTCGGCCTGCACCAGGTCCAGGGCGCAGGTCTCCGAGGCCACCACCCAGGAGCCGTTCAAGGCCCCGAGGCATAAGGGGCGAAAGCCCCGGGGGTCTCGGGCAGCCAGGACCTTGTCGGCGGTGGCCAAGACCAGGGAATAGGAGCCTTTCACCTCCGTTAGGGCCGCGGCCAGGGCCTCCACCAGGCCCTTGTTGTGGTGGCGGGCCATGAGGTGGACGATGACCTCGGTGTCCATGGAGGACTGGAAGATGGAGCCGGCCTCCTCCAGGCGCCGCCGGATCTGGCGGGCGTTGGTGAGGGTGCCGTTGTGGGCGATGGCGATGGTCTGGCCGCCGTGCTGGACGATGAAGGGCTGGGCGTTGATGAGCAGGGTGGAGCCGGTGGTGGAATAACGCACATGGCCGATGGCCAGGTGTCCGGTGAGTTTTTCCAGAATGTCCTTTTGAAAGACTTCCGGCACCAGCCCCAGGCCGCGGTGGGAGCTCACCCGGCAGCCGTCCCCGGCCACGATGCCGCAGGACTCCTGGCCCCGGTGCTGCAGGGCGTAGAGGCCGAAGTAGGTGAGGCGGGCCGCCTCCGGGTGGCCGAAGATGCCGAAAACGCCGCATTTTTCCCGGGGCCGCGCCGCATGCGGGCCCGGGGGCAGGGTCTCGCAGAAATCCGGGGAAGTCATGGTGCTGGGGGGATCATGGCGTCCAGGGAGAGATCACGTCCTTAAGCCTGCTAAGCTTAAAAATAACCCAATTGCGCTGAAAAGTCGAATGGAAAGCATCCCCCGAGGGCAGGGCTGGTTTGGGGCAGGCCGGGATAGAACTCCCTACGGGCAAATGCCCCTTTTCCGCCTGTTCAAAAAAACAACATTTTTCGGGTCCTCTTTGGAAATTATTTCTATACAGTCAAGTGAAATTGTGCTAAGAGGAGAGCAAGGTTTTCTGTGGGAAGGGGGTGATCTGGGAGCGTCGGTATCGGGATTTTCGCACTTTTACACCACGCCAGCGAAGGGAGGGGACATGCAAGACCGTCTGAAGTCCTTGCCCCAGAGCTTTGGGGTTCTGACTCGCCGGGACTTCCTCAAGTTCTGTGCCGTGGCCGCAGCCGGCATGGGGCTGCCCATGAGCGCCGGCATCCGCATGGCCGAAGCGGTGGCCGAAAGCATGAAGAAGCCGCCGGTCATCTGGATCTCCGGCCAGGAGTGCACCGGCTGCACCGAATCTCTCCTGCGAACCACCCACCCCACGGTGGAAAAACTCATCTTGGACCTCATCTCCCTGGATTACCACGAAACCCTGAGCACCCCCAGCGGCGAGCTGGCGGAGGCCGCCAAGAAGAAATCCCTGCAGGACAACCGGGGTAAATTCATCCTGGTGGTGGAAGGCTCCATCCCCACCAAGGATGGCGGCATCTACTGCCAGATCGGCGGCAAGCCGGTGCTGCAGATCCTGCAGGAGGTGGCGCCCCAGGCCATGGCCCATGTGGCCATCGGCTCCTGCGCCGCTTGGGGGGGCATCCCCTCCGCCGGCCCCAATCCCACGGGTGCGGTGGGGGCGGCGGAGGCCCTGGGGGGCAGATACGCCTTCATCAATATCCCCGGCTGTCCGCCCAACCCGTATAATTTTCTCTCCACCGTGCTTTATCTCCTCACCTTCAAGAAGGCCCCGGAGCTGGACGAGCAGGGGCGGCCCAAGTTCGCCTATCGCCGCCTCATCCATGAAGGGTGCGAGCGGCGGGCCCACTTCGACGCCGGCCGCTTTGCCCTGGAGTTCGGGGACGAGGGCCACCGCCGGGGCTGGTGCCTCTACAAGCTGGGCTGCAAGGGGCCGGAGACCTTCAACAACTGCCCCTCCCAGCTCTTCGGGGATGTGGGCCCCCGCAGCTGGCCGGTGGGCACCGGCGCCCCCTGCTTCGGCTGTTCGGAAAAGCAGGTGGCCTTCACCAAGCCCATCCCGGAGATGGCCAGCCTCAAGTATTTCACCCCCGGCGGCATCCCGCTGGAGGATGTGCGCAAGGGGGGCGGGGAACTCAGGGTGACGCCGCCGGTGGCCTTTGCGCCCATTGAGACGCCCCGGGGGCACGGGGTGAGCGCCGGGGCCGCGGCCTTGGCCGGCGCCGCCGTGGGCGTGGTGGTGGGGGCCGCCGCCGCCATGGCCGTCAAGCTGGGGCGGGAGAAGGCCTCCCAGGAAGGCGGCGGGGAGGACTGACGCCATGGCTGTGAGCCGCCGCCAGTTTCTGAAGTTGGCCGCCGGCGCGGGGCTGTGTGCCGGTGCCGGCCTCAGTCCCCAGGTGGCCCGGGCCCGGCCGCCGGTCCCCCGCCTGCCGGAGGCTGTGGGCATCCTCTATGACGCCACCCTGTGCATCGGCTGCAAGGCCTGCATGTCCGCCTGCAAGGAATTCAACGGCCTGCCGCCGGAGCATACCGATCCCCGGGCCATCTGGGATGACCCCCTGGACCTGTCCGCCAAGACCGTCAACATCGTCAAACTCTACACCCACGGCACCGGCCTGGCCAAGGACCGGGAGCAGGACGGCTACTCCTACATCCGGCGCTTCTGCATGCACTGCGTGGACCCGGCCTGCACCTCCGCCTGTCCGGTGGGGGCGCTGCATAAGGATCCCCGTACCGGCGTCGTCAAGTACAACCCCGACGTCTGCATCGGCTGCCGTTACTGCCAGATCGCCTGTCCCTACAACATCCCCAAATTTCAGTGGGATTCGCCCTTCCCCCGCATCGTCAAGTGCCAGATGTGCGATCACCTTCAGGCCCGGGGGAGTTACCCTGCCTGCTGCCGCTTCTGTCCCACCGGAGCCTCTCTCTTCGGAGAGGTGCGGGAGCTCCTGAAGGAGGCCCGGCGCCGCCTGGCCCTGAAGGAAGGGGAACCCACCTGGTTCCCGTTGCGGCGGGTGGACTCCGGTTCCCACACCTTCCGGTCCGCCCCGGCCTACCTCCCCCATATCTATGGCGAAAAGGACGGCGGCGGCGCCCAGGTCCTCATGCTGGCCAACGTGCCCTTCACCAAGCTGGGCCTGCCGGTTCTGGGGGAGGACTCCATCGCCAGCCACTCGGAGACCGTCTACCATGCCCTCTACAAGGGCATGCTTCTGCCCTACCTCGTCTTGAGCGGCTTGGTCTATCTGGTGTATCGCCACACCAGCAAGAAAGACCTGCCTTGAAGGAGGGAGCCGATGGCGGCAGAATACGTCCCTCTGCGAACCAAGGTTGTCACCAAGCCCTTCCTGGTGCTGGCCGCCCTGGCCCTCACCGGCCTCTTCCTCATCGGCTATCGCTACCTGGCGGGCCTGGGCGCGGTGACCAACTTAAACGACGGCTACCCCTGGGGCCTCTGGATCGCCTATGACGTGCTGGTGGGCACCGCCCTGGGGTGCGGCGGCTACGCCATGGCCATCCTGGTCTATGTCTTCAACCGCTGGGAATATCACCCCCTGGTGCGCTCCGCGGTGCTCACCAGCGTTTTGGGCTACACCCTGGCGGCGGTGGCCATCTTCATTGACATCGGCCGTTACTGGAACGGCTACAAACTCTTTCTCCCCTGGCAGGTGAACCTGAGCTCGGTGCTGGTGGAGGTGGCCCTGTGCATCGGCGCCTACGTGGTGGTGCTGTGGATTGAATTTCTCCCCACCCTGCTGGAGAAGCACCGGGAGCATCCCCAGGCGGCGGTGTGGCTTAGGCGCCTGAACCACGCTCTCCCGGTCATCGCCGCAGTGGGCATCCTCCTGCCCACCATGCACCAGTCCTCCCTGGGCACCCTCATGGTCATCGCCGGGGGCAAGCTCTCCCCCTTGTGGCAGACGTATCTTTTGCCCCTGTTCTTTCTCCTGTCGGCCCTGGCCATGGGCTTCGCCGTCACCGCGGTGGAATCCATCGCCTCCTCCTACTTTTTCGGGCGGCCCTATGAGACCCCCATGCTGGCCAAGCTGGCCCGGGTGACCGCCGGGGTGGTGGCGGCCTATCTGGTGCTCCGCCTGGCGGACCTCCTCTACCGCGGGGCGCCGGTGCTCTCCAGCGGCTTTCTGACTGGCATGTTCTTCCTGGAGAACCTGCTGTATCTCGTGCCCCTCATCTTCCTGGTGAGCCCCGCCGCGGCCCGAGACCTCCGGGTCATCTTCCTGGCCGGGGTGGCGCTCTTGCTGGCCGGGGCCCTCTATCGCTTCAACGTCTTCCTGGTGGGCTTCAGCCCCGGTCCGGGGTGGCGGTATTTCCCGGCGGTGCCGGAGATCTTCATCACCCTGGGGCTCATTTCCCTGGAGCTCATGGCCTATCTCTACTTTGTCAAACGCTATCCGGTGCTGCCGGCCGAGCATGGCTGATTGTCGCGGGAGGAATCTTTATGGCCAAGAGAATCACCATTGACCCCATTACCCGCATCGAAGGCCACCTGCGCATCGACTGTGAGATCGACAATGGCCGGGTCACCAACGCCTGGTCCTCCGGACAGATGTGGCGGGGCATCGAGGTCATCCTCCAAGGCCGGGACCCCCGGGATGCCCCCACCTATACCCAGCGCATCTGCGGCGTGTGTACCACCGTGCACGCCCTGGCCTCGGTCAGGGCCATCGAAAACGCCCTGAAGCTGGAAGTGCCCTTAAACGCCCAGTACATCCGCAATCTCATCATCGCGGCCCATGCGATTCACGATCACATCGTCCACTTTTACATCCTCTCCGCCCTGGACTGGGTGGACATCACCTCGGCCCTCAAGGCCGACCCCAAAAAGACGGCCCAATTGGCGGAAAGCCTCTCCTCTTGGCACCGCAACCACGTCCAGGAGTTCAAGGCGGTCCAGGACAAGCTCAAGGCGGTGGTGGACTCCGGGCAGCTGGGCATCTTCGCCAACGGCTACTGGGGCCATCCAGCCATGAAGCTGCCCCCCGAGGTCAATCTGCTGGCCGCCACCCACTACCTTCAGGCCCTGGAGTACCAGCGCAAGGCCAACATGATCGTCTCCATCCTGGGGAGCAAGACGCCGCACGTGGCCACCCTGGTGCCCGGAGGGGTCTCCTGCGCCGTTAACCTGGAGTCCCCTTCGGCGCTCAACACCGAGCGGCTGTTCTACATCAAGTCCATCATTGACGAGCTGGGGGATTTTGTCCGCCAGGTCTATCTGGTGGATGTCTGCGCCGTGGGCGCCCTGTACGCCGACTGGACCCAGTACGGCGCCGGGGTCACCAACTACCTGTCGGTGCCGGAGCTCCCCATGGACACCAAAGGCACGGTCTTTCGGCTCCCCGGCGGCTACATCAAAAACGGCGACCTCAAGACCTACACCCCCATCACCTCCTACCAGGACGATTTCTTCCGGGAGGGGGTGAAGGAATCCATCAAACATTCCTGGTATGAGGGGGAATGGACCAAGCACCCCTGGGATGAGACCACCCAGCCCCGGTACACCGGCTTCCAGGACCAGGGGAAGTACTCCTGGGTGAAGTCCCCCAGCTTCTATGACCAGCCGGCCCAGGTGGGGCCTTTGGCCAACGTGTTGTGCATGTATGCCGCCGGCCACGGGCCCACCAGGAAATACGTGGAGCAGGCCTTGGGCCTAGTGAGCAAGCTGGCGGGCACCCAGGTGGGGCCGGAGGCGCTCCATTCCACCATCGGCCGCCACGCCGCCCGGGCCATCCGCTGCGCCGTGCTCACCGAGGAGCTGAATGTCCAGTGGCAGGCCCTGATGGACAACATCGCCAAGGGTGATCTGGCGATATGCACCCCGTACCCCTTCCGGCCGGGGGAGAGCCGGGGCTTCGGTTTCCACGAGGCGCCCCGGGGGGTCCTGTCCCATTGGATCGTCATTGACAGCAACCGCATCAAAAACTACCAGGCGGTGGTGCCCTCCACCTGGAATGCCGGGCCCCGCAACCACCATGACGCCCTGGGGCCCTACGAGGCCTCCCTGGTGGGGAATCCGGTGGCCGACCCGGAGCGCCCCTTGGAGGTGCTGCGCACGGTGCACTCCTTTGACCCGTGCCTGGCCTGCGCCATCCACCTCCATGACCCCCGGGGCCGGGTGCTCACCCAGGTGCGGGCTTTATAACCCGTGAGCTCTGAACCACAGGGGGCCGGCATCTGCGGCCCCCTTTCTCGTGCAGGGAATGATGTGGGCCAGGTGACGCTTCTGGGTCTGGGGAATATCCTGCTTAGCGATGAGGGGGTGGGGGTGTGGGCGGTCCGGGAAGTGGCCAGGCGCTTTCGCTTGCCCGCGGCGGTGGAAGTGGTGGATGGCGGCACCGCCGGGCTGGACCTCCTCCCCTATGTGGAGGACCGGGAGCATCTCCTGGTGGTGGACGCGGTGCAGTTTCAGCGGGAGCCAGGCTTTGTGGGCTGGCTGGAAGGGGAGGAAGTGCTGGCCGGCGGAGGGGCCCAGGCCTCCCTCCACCATTTAGGGCTCAGGGAAGTGCTGGGAGCAGCCCGGCTCCTGGACCGGGCCCCCCGGGAGGTCCTGCTTTTGGGCGTCCAGCCCCATTCCCTCGCCACCGGGGTGGGGCTTTCCCCTTGCCTCCAGGCTCGCCTGCCGGCGGTGGTGGCGGAAATCATTTCTCGTCTTACGGCCTGGGGCTACCCGCCCCTGGGGCCGGCGGAGCCCGGAGGATGACGGGAAGCGGGAGAGGGGGCCAAGGGCCGCGGGCCCCTGCCCCCTCCCCTCAATTTCCCTCCCTTAACCCCTTACTCCCGGCCGGCGCCGCCGGGGACGATGAGGATGGGCACCGGCAGCCCCCGGTAGGTCACTTCCCGGAGCACCCGCTCGGTGACCGAACCCAACAGGTGCCGGGCCACCACCCCGTGGCCGTGGGTGCCCATGACCAGGAATTTCACCGGACCGGCTTCGCTGAGGTAGTCCACGATGGCATCGGCCGGGGGCTTTTCGCTCTCCAGGAGCCGGAAGGTGAGCGTGACTCCCGCCTGCCGCCCCCTCGCTTCGGCCTCCTGGGAAAGGTTCTGCGCCTGGGCTTCGTAATCCTCCTTCAGGTGCCGGTCGATGAAGGCAAAATAACCCGCCTTACGGAGCTGCACCACATGCAGTACGGTGACCGGCCGGTCCATGAGCTTGGCCAGGTGCAGGGCCGTCTCCAGGGCCTCCCAGGAAGAGGGGGAGCCATCCACCGCCGCCACAATGGGTTTCGCCGGAGCCGCGCTCATCAGTGGTGCCCTCCTTTCCGGAAGATGAAGCCCACCCCCAGGCCGGCGCCCATGGCCACCACCACGCACAGGATGCCGAAAAAGATGGGGTGGTTCTGGGAGGTATAGGTGAGCCAGTGTTCCAGGCCCACCTTCCGGATCTCGATGAGGTCTTTCCCGTAGCCCACCAGCTCCCCGTTCTGGAAGGCAAAGGACTCCACCTGGTAGGTGCCCTCGGTGGCCGCCGGCGGGAAGCGGAAATAGTGCTTGAACAGCCGCCCCTCCTTCACCTCCAAGCGGGCCGGATCGGTGACGATATTGTAAAGGTTGGCGTCCTCCTTGATCTTGATGAGCCCTTTGAAGACCTTGTCGGCATCCTCAGCGGCGGCTTCCCCCCGGATGAGATGGAGTTTCATCCGGTCCCGGATGGCCTCATAGCCCAGCTCCAGCTCCCGGGCGGTCTCCGGGGAGAGGATCTGCTCCAGGGGCTTGGAGGCGTGAATCTTGTACATGAAGGGGACGCCGCTCACCTCGTACTGCTTCACCGTCATCCAGAAAGGACCCACCCGGCCTTTGACGGAGAGCTTGATGTCCTCTTCCTTGGCGGCGGTGAGGCGCACCACCAGATCCGCCCCGGGCACCGGATTGAGGCCGAAAAAGGTGATCTGGTCCCCCCGGTAGGAGAGCCCGATCTCCACCAGGTTCTTGGAGGCCGCGGTGAGGACTTTTTCCTTGACCGTCTCCCCGACGGCCACCGCCTCACTCCCCGCCAGCAGAGCCCAGCCTGCCACCGCCAGGAGAATTGCCAGCCGCCGCATCAGTGGCCCCCTCCCTTGGCCGGCGCCAGACTCACCAGGTCCGCCGGCGTGAGCACCAGATCCAAAAAGAGCTTAACTGTCAAGGCCAGCACGATGATGGCCAGGAGGATCCGGATCTGTTCGCCCTTGAGCCGTTTGCCGGCCACGGCCCCGAACTGGGCCCCGATGGTGGAGCCCATGAGCAGGATCAGCGCCAGAAGCAGGTCCACCGTCTTGTTGACGAAGGCCTGCTGCAGGGTGACGTTAGCGGAGGTGAGCACGATCTGGAAGAGGTCGGTGCCGATGGCCACGATGGTGGGCATGCCGATGATGTAAATCATGGCTGGCACCATGATGAAGCCGCCGCCTACCCCCAAGAGGGCCGCCATGATGCCCACGATGGTGCCGATGGAGAAGGGGAAGATGGCCGAGGTGTGCAGCCCCGAGCGGGCAAAGTGCATCCTCAGGGGCAGGCGGGCGAAGAGCTTGGCCAGCCGGGGTTCGGAGGGCGCGGCCGCCACGGCGGGATCGAAGGCGGCCCCGCGGCTGCGCCGGATGGTGCGCAGGCTCTCCACAAACATGGCGCCGCCCACCAGGCCCAGCATGAGGACATAGACCACTTTCATGACAAATTCAAAGTTACCGACGGCCCTCAGCACCTTCACCAGTTGCACCCCGATGGTGCCGCCGGTGATGCCCCCCAGCAGGATGACCAGACCCATCTTGAAGTCCACGTTCCCCAAACGCCAGTGGGCAAAGGCGCCGGAGCTGGCCGCAGCCACGATCTGGCAGGAATCCGAGGCCGCCGCCACCGCCGGCGGAATGCCGATCATCATCATCAAGGGTGTGAGGAGAAACCCTCCTCCCACCCCGAAGAGGCCGGAGAGAAACCCCACCAGGCCACCGATGCCGATGACCAGGAAGAAGTTGATGCTCATGCCGGCAATGGGAAGGTAAATCTCCATCCGTTCCCCCTTTATCTGGAACTCTGAGCCCTAAGCCTATGCCCGGCGGGCTTTGGTGTCAAGACAAGAGTGCACAATGCCACGATAGAGACGGCGGGGCAGGGCAACCGGGCGGCAGCGACAACTCCGCATGCGCCCAAGAGTTTTCCGGCAGCCGGGGAGCCAGGCCCGGGGTTCAGGCGGGGGCTTTGAGCGCCGCCAGTTCCTGTTGCATCCGCCGCCATTCCAGGGCCCGCTTCACGGTGATGAGGATGGCCTCCTTGCGGAAGGGCTTGGTGATGAAGTCGTAGGCGCCTTTCTGCACCGCCTCTTCCGCCGTCTCCAGGGTACCGTAGGCAGTGATGATGACGATGGGGAGCTGGGCATCAAGCTTGCGGATGATGTCA
Organism: Desulfobaccales bacterium; assembly: GCA_037481655.1. Classification (NCBI taxonomy): domain Bacteria; kingdom Pseudomonadati; phylum Thermodesulfobacteriota; class Desulfobaccia; order Desulfobaccales; species Desulfobaccales bacterium. The sequence continues at coordinate 61,199 of JBBFLF010000001.1, forward strand.
ATGAGTTCGATGCCGTCCACCAGGGGCATCTTCAGGTCGCTGATCACCAGATCGTAGGCCTTCTCCTGGAGCATCCGGCTCACTTCCAGGGGATTGTTGGTGGTGTCCACCTCATAGCCGGTGCGGTCGGTGAGGATGGTTTTGAGGAGCCTGAGCATATTGGGCTCATCATCCACCACCAGAATGCGCTCGGTCATGGTCCTTCTCCTCTGCGATCGTCGGGGGTAAGCCCGGGAAACTACAGGCCGAAGCCTTCCACCAGAAAGCCCAGCCGCGGCTCTTTGGGCTCCTCCTGCGGCAGCGCGGTCTCAGCCACCACCGGCAGATAGACGGTAAAGGTGGTGCCATGCTTGTCAGGGTATTCCGCCGCAGGGAAACTGGTAAAGACGATGTTCCCGCCGTATTTGCTGACGATGCCGTAGCAGGTGGACAATCCCAGGCCGGTCCCTTCCCCCGTCTTTTTGGTGGTGAAGAAGGGATCGAAGATCTTGTGCTGGACCTCCCGGGGAATGCCGTTGCCGGTGTCATGGAACTGGATGGCCACCCGCTTGCCGTCCGGAGTGGGGCGGGCCTTGACCGTCAGCACCCCGCCCCCTTTCATGGCGTCCATGGCATTGTTGATGAGATTGATGAACACCTGCTGCAGCTCCCTGGGGTCGCCGGCCACCCGGGGCAGCCCGGCCGCGATATCCGTCTCCAGGCGGATCTTTTTGGTGAAAAGGGAGTTGCGCACCACGGCCAGCATCTTCTCCAGCACGGCGTTGAGATCGGTGCTCGTCTCGCTCTTTTCCGGCGCCCGGGCAAAGGTGAGGAGGTTTTCCACAATCTTTTTGCACTTCAGCCCTTCTTCCTCAATGATCTTCAGGGTCTCCTGGATCTCCGGGTAGGGGGCGGTCTGCTCGATCAGGTGTTCCGTGAACCCGAGGATCACCGCAATGGGGTTGTTGATCTCATGGGCCACCCCGGCGGCCAGGGTGCCGATGGAGGCCAGCTTCTCCATATTGATGAGCCGGTCCTCAAAGGCCTTGCGGCCGGTGATGTCCCGGGAGATGATCTCATAGGAGAAGATCTGCCCCGTCTCATCCTTCAGGCCCACAATGCTGGTGGAGAACCAGAACTCCTGGTCGCCGATGGTCACCTGGTGGCGTTTGCTTCGCACCCGACCGGTCTCCCGGATCTCCCGCAGCCACTCCAGGTGAAAGTCCGCCGACTTGGGGGAGAAGATCTCGTACAGACTGCGGCCGATAAAGTCCTGAGGGGTGCGGGGCACGGTGGCGGGATCCCGGTCCGGGGCCTTCTGCAGAGTCTGGGAAAAGAGGCGGGCGGCAAAATTGTTGATGGACAGGATATGCCCTTCGGCATCCACGGTGTAGATCAAGTCGGCGGCATTCTCCACCAGGGCCTGGTAGCGGGCCTCGGATTTCCGCAGCTCCTCCCGCTTGCGGTTCACCTCCTCCTCCAGGCTGGCGGAAAACTGGGCCTCATAGCGGAAATTGAGGAGCAGGATGGTGCCGGAGAGCACAAAAAACCCGATGATCACCTGCAGCAAAAACTGCCGGCGATACAGGGTATGGACCACCCCTTCCACCTCGCTCACCGGGGCCACCACCGCCACCGACCAAAAGAACCCCTTGTTCTCGTTCTCTCCGAAGCCCGGTTCCGTGAGCCGCACCGGGGTGTAGGCGATGAGCTTGCGGATCTCCCCCGCCATGCCTCCGTGCCAGCCGGAGATGTACACCCCCCAGCCCTCCTGGCCGGTGAGCATCTTCTCCCGCTGGATTTCGTTGATGGCGTCAAAGGAGATGGCCGGCATGCGCTCCTTGCGCACGGTGAAGGCGTTTTTGCCGATGAAGGCCCGCTCCGGGTGGCTCAAAAAAATCCCCTGGTTGTCCATGATCCAGGCGTAGCCGGTCTTGCCGCTGATGATGCCCCGGGTGAATTTCTCCGCCAGGTGGTGGGCGTCCACGTAAAAGGCCAACAGCCCATTGAAGGCGCCGCTGGGATGCGGGTGGAATTCATCCACCGATTCCTCGTAGGTGGGGATGGCCAACACCATGATGAGGCGCCCCACATAGTTGGGCAGGGAGCTGGAAACCCCGCTCACATAGATGCGGCCTTTGTTTTCCGGCCGGGCAGCCCAGACAAACCACGGATCCTCCCGGAAGTCGCCCCGGATCTCGTGGTCCAGGCTGCGGTCGTCCACCAGAAAGGCCCTGGCGCCCTCCCGGTCCACCCGCCGGATCTCCACCACCCCTTCATTGCGCACGCTGGCCAAAGTGGCCCGCATGCGGTTGGCCCAGGTGAGTCTTTCCAGGTATTGGATGGACGGGGAGTGATTCAGGGTGGCCAGCTCCCGCTTGAGAAAGTCAAAATCCTGCTCCAGCAAACGGGCGGACTGCCGGGCCAGGGAGAGTTGCTGCTGATTGAAATCCTCCCGGACGATCTCCCGCATCTGCCCCAGGGACTTGAGGCCGAGATAGAGGCCCAAGGAGAGGAGCACCAGGTTGAAGGTCAGGATGATGCCTAGGGCATGGCGGGAAAAGAGGAAGGGAAAGCGCCTAAGAAAACTGCTGGCCTTCAAAGTGGCCTGGGCCGGGGTAGTGCCGGAGTCCTTTCCCGGGGACTCGGGAGGATTGCCCATCGTACTCATGTACTTATCTTAGCGCATCCGTCGCGATGCGGTCAAGGAGGAGCCCTTCGCGCCGCAAATCGGCGCCGGCGCGGTCCGGGGTTTTAAATTCCCGGAGGAATGTGATACAAAGGGCCGTTAAGGACGCCGCGAGGGGGAGTTCCCGGGGCTCTTCGGGAACCGCCCCTTCTTAAGCCCCCTTAAGCGATGCGGGCCTTCTTCCGGAAACGGCTGCTGCCTTACAGCAAGCTCCCCCAGACCTATTTCGTGGGCGGGTTTGCCGCCGTTATCCTCGTGGGCACCGGCCTCCTGCTCCTCCCCTGGTCCCAGACCCGAGGCGAGGTGGGCCTGGTGGATGCGCTGTTCACCGCCACCTCGGCGGTGTGCGTTACCGGCCTGGTGGTGGTGGACACCGGCACTGCCTTCACCTTCTTCGGGCAGGTGGTCATCCTCCTCCTCATCCAGGTGGGGGGGCTGGGGATCATGACCTTTGCCGCCCTGGCCTATCTGATGTTGGGCCGGCGACTGTCTTTAGCCTCCCAGGCCGCCTTGCATGACGCCTTCTTCCAGCGGGACCTGGGGGTGGCCTTCCGGCAGCGCTTCCGGCAGATCCTGATGCTGGTGGGGCTGACGGAGCTCATTGGCGCCCTGCTTCTTTTAGCTGTCCTCTTCTGGCGGGGCACCCCTGTCCCTGCAGCCCTGTTCTCCGCGGTCTTCCACGCCGTCTCCGCCTTCTGCAACGCCGGCTTTTCCCTCTACCGGGACAACCTCGTGGGGCTGCGGGACAGCCCGGTGTTTGTGGGCACCATCATGGGCCTCATCGTCCTGGGGGGCCTGGGCCATCTGGTGCTGACGGACCTCCTGGAGCAGGGCCGCCGCCGCCTCAGCCGCAGCCCGGCGGGCCTGTCGCCCTTAAGCCTCCACTCCCGGGTGGTGCTGCGCACCACTGCCGCCCTCATTCTGGGCGGGTGTCTGGGACTGCTCCTCTTTGGCTTGACCCCCGCCGAGGCCACCTGGGGCGAAAAACTGGGCGGGGCCCTGTTTCAGTCGGTGACCGCCCGCACCGCCGGCTTCAACACGGTGGACATCGGCCTTCTGCCCCTCTCCTCCCTGCTGCTTCTGACCCTGCTGATGTTCATCGGCGGCTCCCCTGGCTCCTGCGCCGGCGGGGTGAAGACCACCACCTTGGCCATCTCCCTGGCGGAATTCCGGGCCAAACTCAAGGGGGAGGAGGAGGTGGTGCTCCTGGAGCGGCGGGTGCCCCGGCCGGTGCTGGACCGCACCGTGGTGCTGGTGAGGCTGGCTGTCTTGTGGAATCTCCTGGGGCTGCTCCTCCTCCTCACCACCGAGGCCGGGCGGGCCGGGGTGGGATTCCACGACGTCCTCTTCGAGCAGATCTCCGCCTTCGGCACCGTGGGGCTGTCCACCGGGTTGACCGACAAGCTGAGCGTGGCCGGACGCCTGTGGCTCACCGCCACCATGTTCGTGGGCCGGGTGGGACCCTTGACTCTGGCCCTGGGCATCCTGCCGGTCCGACCGACGCATGTCAGATACCCAGAAGACAGGATCCTCATCGGATGAAAGCCAAAAAACACGTGGTGGTCATCGGCCTGGGGGAGTTTGGCCGGGAGTTGGCCCTGCAGTTGGCCAGTGACTGCGAGGTCCTGGCCCTGGACCGGGACGAGCGCATGGTGGAACAGATCCTGGATCGGGTGCAGCGGGCCCTGATCCTGGACGTCCGGGATTATCACGCCCTCAGTTCCGTGGTCACCCCGGATTTCGACGAGGGGGTGGTGAGCATGGCCGAGAGCCTGGAGTCCAGCATCCTGGCCACCCTGCACCTGAAAAAGATCGGGGTCCGGCGCATCTGGGCCAAGGCCACCACCGAGGACCACGCCGCTATCCTCAGAGCCATCGGCGCCGATGAGGTCATCTTCCCGGAGCGGGAGACGGCCCGGCGCCTGGCGGCCCACCTCATCAACCCCAACCTCCTGGATTTTGTCCCCCTGGCCGAGGACTACCGGGTCATGGACGTGGCCCCGCCGGATGAGTTCTACGGCCGCACCCTGGCGGAGCTGGACCTGCGCAAGCGCTTCGGCGTCTTTGTGCTGGCCGTGAAGGAGCTGGTGCCGGTGCGCTTCGTCTTCCTGCCGCCGCCGGATTTTGTCATCAAGCCCAGCGACATCCTGGTGATGATCGGCCGGGAGGCGGACCTCCTGCGCTTAAGCGGCCGGGCGGGCCGCTGAGCCCTCAATACCACAGGAGCAGATAGGCCATGGACAAGAGCACGGTGAGAAGCATGGGCGGCAGGCAGGCCTGCAGATAGTCCATAAAAGAAATGGGATAGCCCGCCCGTTCCGCCAGGCCCACGGTGACCACATTGGCCGAGGCGCCGATCAGGGTGCCGTTGCCCCCCAGGCAGGCCCCCAGGGCCAGGGCCCACCACAGCACTCCGCTCTCTGCGCCGGGCAGTTGCTGGTTCAGGAAGGCCACGATGGGCAGCATGGTGGCGGTGAAGGGAATATTGTCAATGAGGGCGGAAGCAATCGCCGACACCCACAGCACCAGGATCACCGCCCGGGGCAGGGAATCCCCGGAGAGCTGTCGCACCCCCTCCGCCAAAAACTGAATCAGGCCCGTCTCCTCGGCCCCGGCAATGATGATGAACAGGGCCATGAAAAAGACCAGGGTGGGCCACTCCACCTCCCGCTCCAGCATCTCCACGATATTGACCCGGGAAAAGACCAGGAGCAGCATGGCGCCGGTCAAGGCCGCCACCGAGGGCTCCATGTGCAAGACACCGTGGATGATGAAAAGGAAGATAGTCAGGCCCAGCAAGGAAAGGCCCCAGCACAGGAGCCGGCGGTCGGTGATGGGGTGCTCGGCCTTGAGGCGGGCCAGGGTGGCGGCAAAGTCTTTCACCTGCGCCCGGCGGTAGTCCCGGCAGTAATAGGCCAGAAAGAACCCCACCGCCGCCGCCAGGGCCACCACGCAGATAGCGGTGAGGTGATGGAGAAACTGGGCAAAGGTGAGGTTGGCATAGGAGCCGATGAGGATGTTGGGGGGATCGCCGATGAGGGTGGCCGTGCCCCCCACGTTGGAGGCAAAGACCTCAGGGATGAGGAGGCTTAAAGGGGGGATCCTCAGGGTCAGGGCAATCTCCAGGGTCACCGGAATCATGAGAAGCATGGTGGTGACATTGTCCAGAAACGCCGAGAGAAAAGCGGTGATGCCCATGAGAAATCCCGCCAGCACAAAGACATTGCCCCGGGCGGCGCCATACGCCCGGGCCGCCAGCCAGGGGAAAAGCCCCGTCCTTTTCAGCACCCCCACGAAGATCATCATCCCCAAGAGCAGGAAGATGACATTGAGGTCCACCCCCTGCATGGCGTCCTCAAAGGAAACGATGAAAAAGCGCTCATCCCAGACGCCCAGGGTGTAGGAGACAAAGAGCATCAGGGCGGCCCCTAACAGCGCCGCCAGAGTGCGGTGCAGCCACTCCAGGGCGATGAGGAGATAGACCACCGCCAGGATGGCGGCGGCCAGCCAGAAGGCCGGAGTGACCTGGCGCTCCAGGGTGAGGTGGGCCTGGGCGCTGAAGAGACGGCGGCCCTCGGGGTCGGTGCCTTCGGCATGGACCACCAGGGGCACGGGTTCTGTGGTGCGCCAGGCGGGCTTGGCCGCCTGCACCGCCACCTGGGCCGTGGGGAGAGTGCCGGCGGGCAGGAGAAAATCGCCGGCAAAGCTGCCCCGGTTGCTGCTTTTGGGCTCGCCGTCGCCCCCCACAGAGGGGACCGGGTGGCCATTTACCAGGACCACCAGGCGGGCATCGGCCACCCCTTTGCCCTGCCCGCTCCTCACCGTTCCCGCCACCCTCAGCAGATCCGCGGCCAGACTGCTCTCCACCGGCACTAAGAGAATCAGGGCCAGAAGCAGGCCGCCCAGGATGCCGAGTTTACCCCTATTCACCCCAACCGCCCCCTTAGAGATAGACCACCGCCACCGCTGAGCCGGTGGCGAGATGCACCACCCGGCTGGCGACGCTCCCCACCAGCAGTTTGGCCAGCCCCGACAGGCCCCGGCTGCCCATAAAGATCAGGGGACAGCCCCGCTCCTGGGCGGTGGCGGCGATGGTGTCCCCCGGATCCCCCACCAGGAGGAGTTCCTCGGCCATCTCGCCCAGGCCCTCCGCCGCCAGAAGCTCCCGCCCCTGCTGCAGGACCCTTTCCCCCTGCTCCTGCCAGAGAGACCAGGTCTCCGGTGGGCTTTCCCCCGCGCCCAGCAGGGCCACGTCCACCACATGCAGGAGCAAGAGGCCCGGGGCCGGGGGCCGGAGGGCCGCGGCCAGCCCCGCGGCCTGGCGCAGGGCCGCCAGACTGGCCTCCGAGCCATCCAAAGGCACCAGGATGGGGAAGAGGCCGGCTATAGGCGGGGTGCCTTCCGCCAGGGGCGCCACCACCACTGTGAGGTTCTCCGCCAGGGAGAGCACCCGCCGGGTGACGCTCCCCAAAAGCAGGGCCTTCACGGGGGAAAGGCCCCGGCGGCCCATGATAAGGTGGGAATAAGCCCCTGCCCGGGCTCGCGCCACGATTTCATCTCCCACCCGGCCTTCCGCCACCTCCAGCTCGATGGGGGCCGTCACCCCCAGGGAGCGCAGAAAATCCCGGCCCTCTTCCAGCACCGGATACACTTCCGCCTCCAGATGGTGCTGCCGGAGGCGCTGCCAGTTGGGCTCCTGGGTAAGGCGGGCGACCCGCAGATCCACGTTCTGGACGTGACGGGCCACGTAACTGCCGCCCACCACCATGAGCAAAGTGATACCCGTGACCGCTTCCCCTCCGGCCAGGGCGAGGCGGGCCGCCAGCTTCAGGGCCTCTCGGGCTCCGGGGCTGCCGTCATAGGGGAGGAGCATCCGGGTCACCGGAAATGGAAAAGGACTCATGGGGACACCTTCCTTTCAGCCGTGCAGGTGCGATCCGGTTTCAAGAATATCACCCCACCCGCTTTGAAGCGAGATGAATTCCTGTGCCGGAGGTGGAGGCTGCACCTTGACCCTGAAGGCCGCGTCGCATAAGCTGAGGACATGGAAGGGCGGACGCCATCCGATTTCGGGGGGCTGGCAGCCTTGGCCCTGAACCTGCTGCTTCTGGTGGCAGGTCTGGTGCCCTTCGGGCTGGGCACCCTGTTGGCCCGGGCCTCCGGCTTGACCATCGGCCTGGGGACAGCCCTCCTCGGGCTGATGGCCGTGGTCTCCCTGCATCTGGCCGCCTGGGCCGCCCGGGGGGCCTACGGGCCGGAGCCCGGCCGCTGGCCACTCCCCTGGGGCTGGCCGGCCGCCCGCTGGCAACGTTTCGGGCGGCATTGTCTGATGCTTGCGGCGGTCTGCGGGCTGATGCTGCAGGTGGGGCTCAGCACCGGCCCACTGACCCTGCCCCTGGTGGGGATGGGGGTGGTTGGCAGCCACTTCCTTTTTGCCCCGCCCCTGGCCTTGGCCCGCCGGGGCCTGGGGGAGGTGGCGGCGGCCCTGGGCTTCGGGCTCTTGCCCGTGTTTGCTGGCTACTATCTCCAGACCGGCCACGGCCTGACGGAGATCCTCCTCCTGGGCGTCCCTTTGAGCCTGGCGGCCTTCAACCTCTTTCTCATCTGGGGGCTGCCTGCGCCCGACTCGCCGGCCACCCCCACTCTGGGGGCCCGCCTCAGCCCCCCAGGGGTGGGCCTGCTGTTCACCGTGGTGAACATCCTCACCATCGTGGCTCTCTGTTTCGTGCTCCTCTTTCCGGCGGTGCCCCTCCCTTCCCGCTGGGGGCTGTTTGCTCTCCTCGGGCTGGCCCTCGTCAATCAGGAGCTCATCAAGCGCCGGGCCTACGCCCGGGAGGAGCGCCTCACTCTGGTGGCCCGGCTCCTGCTCCTGCAGCAGGTGGCCATGGGGCTGGTCTTTGCCTGGGGCCTGCTGCCCCGCCTGTGAATCCCCTTGCCAAGAGGTTTGGGGCAAAGGATAATGGATTATGTGGTGCTTCCGGAGGCAGAGGGGTTTGGGGGCCGGGGGGAGGCTTTTGGCCTGGGTGCTCATCCTGAGCCTGCTCCCCGGCTGCCCGGTGACGGCCGCTCAGGTCCTCATTCCCGCGGCCTATGCCTTGACCGGCCTGTGCATTGCCCTCCTGGTCTCCCCCACCCCCTGGGCGGCGGCGGTGGGCCTGGCGCTGGGGGCGCTTTTGGGCGCGGCGGTCTATAACAACTCCCTCAAACGCCATTTTCTGGAGCCCCGCCCGCCCCGGACCGCGCCGGAGCGCTGAATCCGGCAAGGGTAAGCCACTCGAGAAAGCCCTCCGTCCATAAAACCGATGCCACCCTCTGAAAGGCTTCTGACCGCAAATGCCGGTGCGGGAAATCTCACCGGCATGGAAAGCGATGCAGGTCTGGGGGAGCTGGTGGCCATCTTGCGCCGGGCTGAAGGGCCGGTGTCCGGCGAGAGCCTGGCGGCCCGCCTGGGCCTCAGCCGCACCGCGGTCTGGAAACGCGTCCAGCGGCTCAAGGCCCTGGGCTACGAGATCATCGGCGAGCCCCGCCATGGCTACCGCCTGTTGGCCACGCCGGACCGCCTGCTTCCCTTTGAAGTGCTGGAGGGCCTGCATACCCGGCGTTTCCGGGGGCCGGTGCACTCCTTCCTCCGCCTGGGCTCCACCAACGACCTGGCCAAGGAGCTGGGCCGCCGGGAGGCTCCCGAAGGCACCCTGGTGGTGGCCGAGGCCCAGGACGCCGGGCGGGGCCGCCTGGGGCGCACCTGGACCTCGCCTGCCGGGGTGGGGCTGTATGCCTCCCTTATCCTCCGGCCGCCCCTGCCGCCGGTGGAGCTCCCCCGCCTCACCCTCACCGTGGCGGTGGCCGCCGCCCGGGCCCTGGAGCGCACCGCAGGCATCAGCCCCGGCATCAAGTGGCCCAACGATCTCCTCCTGCACGGCCGCAAGCTGGCCGGCATCCTCACCGAGCTGGAGACCGAGGCCGAGCGCCTCCGCTATGTGGTGGTGGGGCTGGGGCTCAATGTCAACACCCCCACCTTTCCCCCGGAGCTGGCGGAGACCGCCACCTCCCTGCTGCTCACCACCGGCCGGACGCACTCCCGCCTGGCCCTCCTTCGGGCCTTCCTGGAGGACTTCGAGGCCCTCTATGAGCTCTTTCTGGCCCGGCGTTTCCCGGAGATTCTGGCCCAATGGCAGGCGCGCTCCGTCACTTTGGGGCGGCCAGCCCGGGTGCGGCAGGGGGAGCAGGAGATCTGCGGCCTGGCAGTGGGGGTGGATCCGGAGGGGGCCCTGCTGCTTCAGACCGAGGGGGGCGAGATAGTGCGGGTGACCTCAGGAGAGCTGGCCCCGGACCCGACCGTCGGGCCCGGGGCGTGAGGAGCGGGCCTGGAGAGGCTCAATTCCCCTCCTTTTTCTGGGCTTTCAGGGCTTCGATTTCGGCCTTCAGCTTTTCCACTTCCTCTTTGTATTTTTCCACGTCCGCGGCGCCCACCCCGGCGCTTTCGCTTCCGCTGGGGGATTTGGCAAAGAGCTTGTCCTTGGCCTCTTCATATCCCAGATAGACCGCCAGGGCGCCCCCCAAGAGCAGGAACAGGGGGATGCTGCCGGCCAGCAGGTCCAAAAATTGCCGCCACCAGATGCCCAGGCCGATGAGGCCCAGGGCCACTGCCACCAGTCCGCCAACCAACGCTGTCATAACGCCCTCCTTCGGGAGAATTCAGACAACCTTCAGATACGGCCGGCCCCCGGAAAGGGCAAAAACCGCCACTGCCCGCCGGAAAGCGGCCAGGGTCAGCCATAATGGCTGATACTTAGCATACCTGGCCGGATTCTGCAAGCCGGGAATTCGGGAGGCAAATGGTCTTAAAATTGAAATTGTTAATGAAAATCAAATGTTACCTCAGATGGCCGCCTTGACATCCCTGCCGCTCCCCTTATAATATGTTACACTGGCGGCTAACGAGGCGATCTCATGGCAGAGATGGATTATTACCAGATTCTCGGGGTGGACCGCAACGCCTCCCCGGAAGACATCAAAAAGGCCTATCGCAAGCTGGCCCAGAAATATCACCCCGACAAGGCCAAAGGCAACAAAAAGGAGGCGGAGGAGCGCTTCAAGCAGATCAGTGAAGCCTACGCCGTCTTAAGCAACCCGGAGAAGCGCCGGGAGTACGACACCTACGGCTCCCAGGCCTTCCGGGCCAAGTTCAGCCAGGAGGACATCTTTCGGGGCTTCGATTTCGGGGACATCTTCGATCTGGGCTTCAATGAGGGCATCCTCGGCCGCATCTTCGGGGGCCTGGGCGGCCGCGGCAAGGGGGCCCGCACCCGGGTCTTCGAGTTTGGGGGCGGCGGGCCTTTCCAGGCGGGGGGCTTCCAGACCCAGGCGCCCCTCAAGGGTGAGGACATCCAGGTGGAGGTGCCCATCACCCTCCATGAGATGGCCTTCGGCGCCGAAAAGCTCATCAGCTTCCAGCGCAACGGCCAGACCGAGCGGGTGACGGTGAAAATCCCTCCCGGCACCCTGCCCGGCAAGCGTCTCAGGGTGGCGGAAAAAGGCCGGCCCAGCCCCATGGGCGGCCCCCCGGGGGATCTGTACGTGCGCCTCAAGGAGGTGGAGCATCCGGTTTTCAAGCGGGACGGCCACGACCTCTATGTGGACCGCCACATCAAGTTCACCGAGTCGGCCCTGGGCACCAAGGTCACCGTCCCCACCCTGGACGGCAAGACCATGAGCCTGAAGGTGCCCCCCGGCACCGCCAGCCATACCAAGATGCGCCTGAAAAATTACGGCCTGCCCCATGCCAACGGCAAGACCCGGGGGGATCAGTACGTCCGCATCATCGTGGACATTCCCACCGAGCTCACCAAACGGCAAAAGGCCCTCTTAGAGGAGCTGGCCCGGGAAGGCCTCTGAGCGCACCAATCCGGAGGACGATATGCCTGTGACCATCGCCCCTCAGGTCTACTGGGTGGGGGCCATCGACTGGACCATGCGGGATTTCCACGGCTACCTCACGGAAGCCGGCTCCACCTACAACGCCTTTCTGGTGGTGGACGACAAAGTCACCCTCATCGACACGGTGAAAAAAGGCTTTCTCCCGGAGATGCTGGCCCGCATCCGGGAGATCCTGCCGCCGGAGAAGATTGACTACATCGTCTGCAACCATGTGGAGATGGACCATTCCGGCAGCCTGGCGGAGCTGACCCGGCTGGTGAACCCGGAGAAGATCTTCTGCTCGCCTCTGGGCAAGGTAGGCCTGACCCGCCACTACAAGGAGGACCTCCCCCTGGCGGAGGTGAAGACCGGCAATGAGGTCTCCCTGGGACGGTATCACCTCATGTTCCTGGAGACCCCCATGCTCCATTGGCCGGATTCCATGATGACCTTCCTCAAGGAGGAGCAGATCCTCTTTTCCAGTGACGGCTTCGGAGCCCATTATGCCTCCAGCCAGCGGGTCATCAAAAACCGGCATGACTGCCCGCCCAAGTACTATTATGAGCTGAAAAAATACTACGCCAATATTCTCATGCCCATGGGCACCCTCATCACCCAGCTCCTGGACAAGGTGGCCAAGCTGGGGCTGGAATTCAAGCTCATCGCCCCGGACCATGGCTGTGTCTATGAAAACCCCGGCTGGGTGCTGGAGGCGTATCGCAATTGGGCCGCCGGGGTCACCCAACCCAAGGGCCTGGTCATCTACGACACCATGTGGCACAGCACCGAGATGCTGGCCCACGCCTTCCTGGAAGGCCTCATGGACGCCGGGGTGGAGGCCCAGCTCCATCACCTCCGGGCCACCCATTACTCCGACACCGTCACCGAGCTTTTGGAGGCGGGCCTGATGCTTCTGGGCTCCCCCACCATCAACAACAACATGTTCCCCTCCATGGGGCAGTTTCTCACCTATCTCAAGGGCCTCAAGCCCAAGAGGAAGGCGGCCATGGCCTTCGGCTCCTACGGCTGGAGCGGCCAGGCCGTGGGGCTCATCAACCAGGAGCTGGAGGCCATGCAGCTCAAGCCGGTACACGAGGGCTTCCAGGTGCGCTATATCCCGGACCCGGAGGAGCTGGCTCAGGCTCGGGCCCTGGGAGAGAAGTTGGCCCGGGAGCACCTTCTGCCCTCGGCCTGAGAACAGGGGCCGGGACTGGGGCAGCTTTCGACCTTATGCCATCAAACGTGCGGCAAGGGGCGGCGGCCTGGAATGAGGCCCTGCCTTTTTTTTGTTCACCCATGACCCTGCCTCCCCTCGAAATTCTCCGCCGGGCGGCGGCGGATTTCCGCTACCTCCTGAACCGGGGCTATCCCCGGCAGGCCGCCCTCACATTGGTGGGCAACCGCTATGACCTGGACCGCACCGCCCGCCAGCTCCTGCACCGGGGAGTCTGCGATAGGGAAACCGCCCGGGCCCGCCGCGCCAAGCTCCGGCGCCTGAAGAGCCTTGCCGGGCAGCCGCTTTTGGTGGACGGCCACAATGTCCTCATCACCTTGGAGGCGGCGCTGCGAGGTCTCCCCCTAATCCGGGCGGATGACGGCTTCGTGCGGGATGTGGCGGAGCTCTCCCGGGCCTTTCGCCCGGGGCCGCGCACCACCCAGGCCCTATATCTCCTGGTGGCGGCCCTCCGGCGGGCTCAGGTGGGGCCGGTGACGGTGCTTTTGGATGCCCCCATGCGCAAAAGCGGGGAGCTCGCCCGGGAGATCCGCCAGTCCCTGACCGCGGCGGGGATTGCCGGAGAAGCCCGGGCCGTGCCGGTGCCGGAGCAGGAGCTTCTCACTGCCGGCCTGCCGGTGGCCACCAGCGACACCCAGCTGGTGGACGCCGTGGCCGTGGTGGTGGACCTGGCCGGGGAGATCATCCGGCGCCATCTTGCCCCCACCGGCAGCCTGACCCTCATCACCTGGAGATAAGGGCAAAGGGGATTTTCCGCTAAAATTCAAGGGGTTGGGGGAGTGGGTTTGGGAGAGGGGGCAGGGGGCCCCGCTCCCTGGCCCCCTCTCCCAGAAGCCGATGGCCATAAAAAGCCTTGCAAAATTTCCGGGAAGGATATATATAAAAAAAGCAGGTGAGCGTGGGCGGTTAACTCAGTGGTAGAGTGCCATCCTCACACGGTGGAAGTCGCAGGTTCAAATCCTGCACCGCCTACCAGAAAATTCCAGGGGTTGCGGTTATTGGCCGCAACCCCTTTCAACTTCTGCTGCTATTTCTTTGCTTTTCCCTGCCGCAGCGGAGTTTCCCAATCATCGGGACTTCATTAGGCCTCGGGAATTTTCCCTCCATCCTCGCTCATTCCGTGAGTAAGGGATTTCCCTCATTTCCCTGGCGGAGTCGGGACCGGTGGTGCGGCCGGCGATGGGGCCAGAGGGTTTTGAGCTCCAGGAGGCGGCCCGGCGGCGCCGCCCTGGCCAAAGAATTTCTGGCGCTCCTGCAGGACCGACTGCCGGGAGCGGGGCACCGGGGTCGGCCGCGCCCTCACCGGCTCCTCGGGCCTGACGCCCTCGCCGACCTCGGCGCCCTTTTTGCCTTCTTCGGCGTCCCCGGGGTTAATGATGCGGATGGTCCCTTGACCGTCGGTGGAACTTTGCACATTCTGCGCTGCCAAAGGCAGGGGGAAGAGCAGCAACCCCAGTAACAGGGTAGCCGGCCAGAAACAATAGCGCAGGGTCATTTTCCTTCTCCCTCTCAGGCCGGCTGGAGCACCCCCGGCCCGGATCGGTTTGGTCAATCCTGAGACTCACTTGATGCCCAGAAGCTCCACCTCAAAAATCAGCGTGGCGTTGGGCCCGATGACCGGCCCCAAGCCTCGCTCGCCGTAGGCCAGCCGGGGGTGGACGAAGAGCTGCCACTTGGAGCCCACCGGCATGAGCTGCAAGGCCTCCCGCCAGGCAGGGATGGCCTCCTTGAGGGAGATGGTGGCGGGCTGTCCCCGGCTGTAAGAGCTGTCAAACTCGCTGCCGTTGACAAAGGTGCCCCGGTAGTTGACCTCCACGGTGTCTTCCGCGGTGGGCTTTTTGCCCTCGCCGGCCTTGAGGACCTTGTATTGGAGCCCGCTCTCCAGGGTCATCACCCCTTCCTGGGTCTTGTTGGCCGCCAGAAAGGCGTCCCCCTCCGCTTTGTTTTTCTCTCCCGCCAGCAGCCTGGCCTGGTGCTGTTTGCGCCTGACCTCGCCCACAAATTTGGTCCGGGTTTGCTTGATCTCCTCTTCATCCATCAGGAGACTCCTACCCGCCAGCATGTCCTGCAGGCCCCTGACCAGGGCCTCCGGATTAACGTCCACCTCCTGTTGTTTGAGGCCTCGGGCCATGTCCACACCCATGGCGTAACTCACCTTGTCCTTCTCGGTCTTGAGGACCGGCTTTGCCGCCGCGCCCGCCTGGGCCGCCAGGAGCGCCATCCCCAGGACCGCCAGCCACTTGAGTCTCATGATTATCCTTTCCAGTAATTTACGCATTTTTCTATCAACCCCCGGGGAAGGGGCCAGGCTCCAGGCGGGGAAGGATGATCCTCCCTCCGCCTGGAGAGAGATTGTTGCCTTATTTCGAAACCGTGGCGGACCAGGGGCCGGTGCCCGAGGCGTTGTAAGCCGCCACCCGGTAATAGTATTTGGCGTTCTTGCCGCCGTTAGGTGCCCTGTCGGCCACGGCCGTGGCATTGGCCGGCGCCTTGAATTGCACCAGATTTTGCTTGAAGTTCTGATTGGTGGACCGCTGGATGATGAAGCCCACCTCGTTGGCGGGGTTGGCAAGCGTGGCAGCCGCATGGACCGGGGTGGGATCGTTCCAACTGATGGTGCCGCCCACCGCCGAAACGCTGAGGCCTGTGACCAGCCCCGGCAGCTGTGTCGGCACCCGCAAAGCGATGGGCCGCATCATGTCGTGTTCTTCGTGGCCCAGCAGGTGGCAGTGCCAGACGTATTCATGACCAAAGTTCGCCATCTGGTTGGTGGTAAGGGGGGCCAGCGGATCAAAGGGGGGCATGAAGCCCACGCTGGAGCCGATGGGCATGGTCACATCCATGGGGCGGACGCTGTTGGGTTGGCCAAACTTTAGCTTTTGCTGCTTGGGCCGCACCGCGACGATGGTGTGTTCCAGGGCGTTCACCCGGATGGTCTCCTTCCAGCCCAGCTCGTTGGCATCCGGCGGCCGGACGGTGTTGTCCCAGCCCAATCGGTTGATGATCTGCACGTTGAACAGGTGGAAGTGGATGGCATGGGTGTCAATGCCGTTGTGGATGATGACCCACACCTGGGTCTGGCCGTCCGGCTGGTCCTCTGTGGTGGGATCGATGTAAGCAAAGCCGAAGGCGTTTTGGCCGGCGGGGTCGAGCGAGGTCCGTTCCGTCCCCAGCATGGCGTTCATCCGGCCGTAGTCGAAGGAGAAATCTTCGGTGATGGTCTTCAAAAAGACCGGCTGACCGCCGATCTGCGGAATCTGGCCGGTCAGGACGCCGAAGCGGTTGTCCGCATAAACCCCCGGTCCCGGAGTGCCCAGCACTCTCACCGTGTCCGGCGTGCTCACCAGGTACGTGGGATCATACACCGGGTCGGTGTGGGAAGCCTTGTAGGCGTTGTTGAGCTCTGAGGCCAGGTTCGCATGGACGCCGGGACCGGTGGTGCTGCCCACCACAAACTTCATGATGGTCCGGGTGTTGGGACCCTGTCCCGGCTGGGTGGTGGGGGGGCCGCCATTGGCAGTGAAGTCCGGATTGCCGGTATACAGGTCGTAGCGCCGGTCGAAGAGGGGCATGGCGGCCGGGGCGTCGTTATACAGGATGAGATGGGAACCCTCGGGCACGTTGGAGAAGTCGATGATGATATCGGCCCGCTCCGCCGGCCCCATAAGCAAGGTGTAGCCCACCTGGTCATAGCCCTGGCCCACGAAGTTCCGGGTGAACCCGTACGTGGCGCTCTTGGGGTCCCGGTCAAAGTCGAAGACGGCCGGGGGATCATTGAGGATGGCCGGCTGGGGGAGGAAGCCGCCTTCGTTGCCGATCTGGATGATGGCCGGGCCCGCCTGGCGGGGATCCGGCACCCCGCCGAACCGGGTGTCGCCGGGCACCCTGGCGGTCTTGCCGTTAGGCAAGGTATAGGTCACGCCGTTGGCCGGCACCATGACCACGTCCGAGTTGTCGGTGATCACGTAATTGGGGTCGGGAAGCTGGGTCACGTCGTTCAGGACCGGAGTGCTGCTGGGGTTCGGGCCGCTGTTGTTGGCATAGTAGAGCTGCAGGTTGAGGTGCCGGTCGTTGCAGGCGTTGAGGAGACGGAAGCGGTAGGCCTTGCGGTCCACGTTCAACACCGGGTAGGCCTTGCCGTTGACGATGGGCGTGTCCATGAAGGCCTCGGGGACGATGGAGATGGTAGGCAGCATGGGGTTCTGCACCGAGATGGGCGGCCAGAACCAAGGGCCATAGTCCCAGCGGCCCAGATCGTTCATCTCCCCGGTGAGCGGCAACTGATTGGGCTGATAGACATGGGGGAACCAGAGCTGGCCATGCCCGCCCCAGGCGCCGAACTGCCAGGTGGGGTCCACATCCGCGGTTTTGACCCCCGTGCTGCCCGTGTTCACAAAGGTCTTGTCCTGGATGATGAGGGGGATGCCCAAACCGGGCAGCACCCCGGCGGAGATCAGGTCCTGTTCCACGCTGTCCGTCAAGAGGTAGCCCGCGGCCTCGCCGGCATAAACGTTGAGGCGGGTGATGCCGTAGGCGTGGTCGTGGTAGAACATCAGCCGGGCGCTCTGCTGGTTGGGGTAATACAGGGTGGCGACGCCGTCATTGGGGGTGCCGGTGACGCTTTCCGACATATCGGGCACGTTTTGGAAGCTCAAACCCTTGGGGTACTTGACCGCCGTGGGGTCGTTCGCCGGGGTGATCCATTGGTGGGCGATGCCGTCGCTTACCCACGGGGTATTGCCACCATGCAGGTGGATGGCGGCCCGGTTCTGGGTGAAGTTGCCGGTGACACTGACGCCGTTCACCACTACGCCTTCAAACTGGCCCGCGCCCATGACGGTGGTGTCCACCGGCAGGAAGAGGTTGCCCGCCGCGCCGGCGGGGAGCTTGTTAAAGAACTTGACGCGGATCGGCTTGTCGCGCTCGGCCACAATGACGGGCCCCAGGTAACTCTGCGGGACAGCGGCCACCGGATTGCCATTGGCATCGGCCTGGTAATAGCCTCGGAGTCGGGTGGCCGGCAGGTCCCGGTGAAATTTCCAGGTGGTGAAGTCCTTCAGCCCGATGTAATAGACCGGATCGCCATTGACCGTGCCACCTTGGGTCGCCAGGGGGATCTCCGTCCCCACCAGGGGCAGCGGGTCCACGAATTTTGTGAGGATGGGGCTGTAGGCGTAGTTGGGCAGGCTGTAATCCAGGGCCGGGTTTTGGACCGGCTGGGTCCAGGTGAGCTGGGCCCCGGCCTGATCCACCCCCCCAGGCAGGGCCAGCCCCAGGGCCAGCCCCAGAACGAAGATGAAGCGACGGGTCATCATGTTTCTTTCTCCTCTCTCCTGATCTCCTGCATACCCGGCCTGGGCCAGCCGGGGGTGAGGGGGATTATTGGATTTTCCATGGCCACCCATGGTGGTCACGCCTTTCCGGCTGGACTTGATCCATAAATGATCCCTCCTTGGGTCGGAGCATTGGTGCTGTGGAATGTGATCACCGGGGATTCGCACAGGACCTGGAGAGCCCCCATGAGAATCCGGTGATGGCCGGTGGCCAGGTAGCTCTCCAATTTCTCCCGGCTCTGCCACTCCAGGGTCAGCCGAATCAGGTTTTCATCCTCCCGGTCCTGGCAGAAGCGGTATTTCAGGCAACCCATCTCACAAGCCCTCGCCTCCATGGCCGCCAAGGTGCGCAACAACTCCTGGTGTTTTTCAAAGAAAGGCGTGGTGGAGCAGGCTGTCGCCTGACTCAGCCTCAGGGCGGTTGTAACCGGAGCGTGGCCAGCCAAAGTGCACTCGGCCAGGTCCAACACCAGGGCCAGCAGAGCCAAGATGGCGATGAAAAAGCGCTTCAGCCGGTCACCCATAAACATCCCTTACCAAATAATGTCGATCTCGACGGTGAGGCATCTTGCCTGACCGATAGCTGATACCAGGCAAATCCCGCATGAGCTCTGCGCTTCCGGTTTCATCATGAAACCTTTGCCAGCCCCGGGATGAAGGGATCGTGAAGCCTGACCGATGGATTCCGGCAACTCTGGGATACCCTTGGAGCCTTTGATTGATTCTAAGGATGCGACCATAATTTAAGAAGTGGTTCGATGAGGAGAAATAGTTCAATATACCCAAAAACTAATGAGAAAAAGTTACTAGGCCAATTTTTTGTGTAGGGAATTATTGATTTCTAATTTGTCTTATGCTCATATAAATCAATGTCATCTGCAGACATGGGCCTTAGTCCTGCCCGCTTGGCTCCATTTTGTGGAGCCATGGGGTTAAGGGCGTAAGTACAAAACCTGCGAGTAAGGCATGCCGAGGCGCACGGCGGGCTTGACAGTGATTTCTTGGAAAATGGCCAGGATCAGGAGACCAGCCTTGCAGTGGGCATGATGCCGGCTACGCCCTTTTGGCCCCTAATAACGGCAGGAGGAGAAGGTGACCCTTATCAAGGCAAAGGGAGGACAAAATCACCTCAAAGCCTGAAGATCGATAACCGAGGTTCCCGGCGAGGTCAGAGAGATTACGCTTTTTAAGACACTTACTTAGAAAACATGAAAAAAGTAAGTCTCAGTTATCCCTCAGCTCTGTTCGGAGGCCAAAGGCGCTCAGGTAGTCTCACGGGAGAGGATATCACGGAAGGCCACATCATCAGGGAAAAAGCTTTCTTTTTGCTGCCATTTTGTTACCCTCATATCCACAAAGGAAAGGAAAATCGGCCCCCAAAAAGAATCTGGCAGCCGATTTCCTGAGGTGCCGATATGGTATTCCTCCACGTTTGCTGCTCTCAGCCCCTTCCTTTACGCTCCGGCGGTGACAGCCGCCAAAAAGCGCGCCTCTCCAGATGGGCGGCCGCTTTCTGCCTGGCCCTCCTGTGGCTGGCAGCCGGAGTCCGGCCCGGTGGGGCCCAGGAGCTCTCCCGGGGGCAACTCGTCTATGTCCCGGTCTATTCCCACGTCTACCACGGCGACAAGGAGCATCCCATCCTCCTGGCCGCCACCGTGAGCATCCGCAACACCGACCCCGGCCACCCCATCACCCTCACCCAGGCGGATTACTACGACAGCGAAGGGCGGCTCATCCGCAGCTACCTCACCCAACCCCTGACCCTGAGGCCCCTGGCCTCCACCCGCTTCGTGGTCCGGGAATCGGACACCAAAGGCGGCTCCGGGGCCCATTTCCTGGTCAGGTGGCAGGCAGGCGCGGAGGTCAACGCCCCCCTCGTGGAGAGCATCATGCTGGGCACCGCCATCCAACAGGGCATCTCCTTCAGCTCCCGGGGCATCCCCATCCGCCCACGCTAAAGGGGCGGACACCAAAAAGATGGCCTGTGGGAGAGGGGGCCAGGGGTCGGGGACCCCTGCCCCCTCTCCCACACCCCTCTCCCCCAACCCCTTAAGGGGGGTTGGGTGGGGAGTGTGAGGGGAGGGCGGGGGGTCTGTCGACCCCCCGGCCCTCCCCTCAGAGCCCTGGTCAGGTGGCAGGCAGGCGCGGAGGTCAACGCCCCCCTCGTGGAGAGCATCATGCTGGGCACCGCCATCCAACAGGGCATCTCCTTCAGCTCCCGGGGCATCCCCATCCGCCCACGCTAAAGGGGCGGACACCAAAAAGATGGCCTGTGGGAGAGGGGGCCAGGGGTCGGGGACCCCTGCCCCCTCTCCCACACCCCTCTCCCCCAACCCCTTAAGGGGGGTTGGGTGGGGAGTGTGAGGGGAGGGCGGGGGGTCTGTCGACCCCCCGGCCCTCCCCTCAGAGCCCTGACACCTAAGGGTGGTCGGGCGGGTCTTCCCAGGGTCGGAGAAACTTCAGGCTGTAGTCTTTCTCTTTGAAGGCCTGGTAGCAGCGTTCCATCAGGGCGTCCGAGACCAAGGCCAGGTCCAGCTGGCGGCAGAAGACCATCAGCAGGCCCACAAACTCCAGCATGGATTCGGTTTCGGGCAAGGAATATTTCACCAGCCGGGCCTGGACCACGTCCCCTTGCACCTGCACTGTGAAGCCCAGGTCCTCCAGGATTTTCTGCAACAGTTTGACCCGCCGCTCCCGCCGGTCCACGCTGGCGGCTCCGCCCTTGAACTGGAAGGTGATGTAATTGTCGTCCTGGTGCTCCGAGAGATAGGCGTCCACCAGCCCGAAGTGATAGCCCAGGCGGGAGTGGAAGTTGAGATAGGAATCGGTGATGAGGGCGAAGCTCTTGCCCCCCAGGGCGGTGTCGGCCTTGCCCAGGTCGTACATGGTGTTGGCCCACACTGAGATGAAGCCCTTGAGGTCCGCGGCCACCGTCCCGGCCCAGCGCACCTGGGGGTGGCGCAGGCCCCGGAGGAGCGCCTGGAAGGGGCGGCTGACGATGTCCTCCTCCCGGAGCTCCCCGGTGGCCTCCGGGCGCACGCCGCCTCCCAGATCCAGGATGTAGAGGTTGAGGGGCAGATCGCTCACCAGCCGCCGCACGCCTTTGGCCTGCACCGCCTGGTCCGCCTCCAGGGCGAACATGGCGTCCATGGCCTTTTCGTGGCAGAAGCGGGTGACATCGTGGAGGGTGCGGCAGTGGGCGGGGCTGAATTCCGGCGCTGTGGGGTCCAGCAGGTGCAGGGGCACCACCTTGGCCACGATGCTCCGGAGGCGGCGATAGAGCTCGTCCTGTTGCCACAGCTCGGGGCGGGGGCGGCGGCGCTTGAGCACCTCGGTGACGATGCCGTCGTAGACCCGGGCGTTGTCGGCGTCCACCGTGACCATCTGCCCGGGGCGCAGGGCCCTCAAAGCCCCCCGCACCTCCACCAGGGTGGGGACCTGAAACTCCCGGGCCAGGATGGTCATGTGGTCCGTGGGGCTGCCCACCTCGGTGAGGATGGCGCTGATGCGGTTCATCACCACCACCAGGCGGATGGCGGGCCGCCGGGTCACCACCACCGCGCCCGGGGGCAGGTCCTCCAGGCGGGTGTCGGCCTCCACCAGTGCCACGGGGCCGGCGGCCACCCCGCCCACCGCCCGCACCCCCTGATTCAGGATGGGCGTGCGGTCCGGCAGCCGCCGGGCCTCTCCCAAAGCCGCCGCCGGCCGGCTGACCCGGAGCGGCCGGGTTTGCAAGAGCACCACCTCGCCTGAGTCATCCACGGCCCACTCCATGTCCTGGGGGCCGCCGAAGTGCCTCTCCAGGAGGAGGGCGATGCGGGCCAGTTGCTGCAAATGCCGGGGCTCCAGGCACGGGGCGGCGGCCGCCTCCGGCGACAGCACCGACTCCGTGCAGCCCGTCTCTTCCCGGCAGTAGAGGGCCACCTTCTTGTTTCCCGGCCGCGCCTCCACCACCTCAAAGGGCTCCAGCCGGCTCAGCCGCCACAGGTCCGGGGTCACCCGGCCCTCCACCGCATAGCGCCCCAACCCCCAGACGCCGCTGATCACCAGGGTGTCGCTCTCCGGGTCCTGGGGGTCCAGGGAGAAGGCCACGCCGCTGGCCCGGGCCGGCACCATCGCCAGCACCCCCACGGCCATGGGCAGCTCCTCCACGGAAAAGCCCTGGAATTTCCAATAAAAGATGGCCTGGGGGGTGAATTTGCTGGCAATGACTTCTTTGTAATGCTGCGGCAGGTCGGCAGCGGGGACGTTGAGGAGGGTGGCGAACTGGCCGGCAAAGGAAAGGCCGGTATCCTCCCCCACGGCGCTGGAGCGCACCGCCAGGCGGTCGCAGGAAAGCCCCGCGGCGGCCTGCCTGAGATTCTCCTCCAACTCCGGGGGCAGCGGCGCCTGCCTGACCCGCTCCTGCAGCTCCCGGCTCAAGGTCTCCAGGCCGGCCAGGTCTGTCACGTCGGCGTCCCGCAGGCGGGTGGCCAGCTCTTGGGCCAGGCCGCCGGCCTCCATGAACCTCTTGTAGGCCGCAGCGGTCACCGCAAAGCCGGGGGGCACCTTCAGCCCCAGGCGGTTGGCCATCTCCCCCAGGTTGGCCATCTTGGCACCCACCGCCGGGGCCGACTCCCGGGTGAGCTCGGCCAACGGCAGGATGTCCGGCGTCTCGGGGATTTCCGTGCCTTTGGCAAGCTCCGCCCGGAGCTCGGCGGTGAGCTTGGCCACCAAGGGCACCAGCTCCGGGTAGCCCATGTGGGTGAGCCGGTTGAGCTCCGTCGCCATGCCAGGGACGTGCTCCTCCAGGAGGCGGACCTGGGTCTCCAAGTAGGTGAAGTCAAAGAGGTAGTCGCCGCTGAGCTTCTCCTCCATGTCGGCCATGGCGGCCAGGGCCTGATGGTTGTGCTCCAGCAGGCGCCGGAAGCTCTCCACCCGCCGGCGGATGTCCTCCTGCGGATCCGGCTTTTCCTGAAAGAAGCGGCGGAGGAAGGACCACACCGTTTAGCTCCGAAAGACCCAGCTTAAGGCTTGAGGGAAAGCTTCGGGCGAGGAGGCAGGGATCTGTGAGCCCAGGCCCCCTCCTCCGGAGATGACAATTTAACTTTAGCAAAAAACCGGCTTTTTTTCAGGAACGGGAATCGACTCTGCCCGACAACAGGAGGAAAAGTGGGGAAAAGGAGGTAAGAGCCATTCTGTCTATCGTTGGCAGGGAAGGGGGCCGCAAGGGAAGCACGGCCCCCTTCGGTGGGTTTTCAGGCTAGCCCGGCGTGGTAACTCTGGAGCGAGCGCACCGGGAACTGCTTGTCCCGGGCCGCGGCAATCCCCCGGGCCGCGGCCAAGGCGCCCGCCAGGGTGGTGATGTAGGGGACCTTGTAACGGATGGCCGCCTTGCGGATGTAGGAGTCGTCGTATTTGCTCAGTTTGCCGCTGGGCGTGTTGATGATCAGGTCGATCTCCCCGTTTTTCAGCACGTCCACAATATTGGGGCGGCCTTCGTGGAGCTTGAGGACCGGCTCCGCCGGAATGCCCTGCTCCGCCAGAAAGCGCTGCGTCCCCTGGGTGGCCAGGATGCGGAAGCCAAGGCGGTGGAACTGCCGGGCCACCTCCAGGACCGCGGGGCGGTCTTTTTCCGTCACGGTGATGAGCACCGTGCCCTCCCGGGGCAGGGTCTGGCCGGCGGCCTCCTGGGCTTTGTAGAAGGCCAGGCCGAAGGTGTCCGCCAGCCCCAGGACCTCGCCGGTGGAGCGCATCTCCGGCCCCAAAAGCGGGTCCACTTCCGGGAACATGTTGAAAGGAAAGACCGCCTCCTTCACCCCGAAGTGGGCCAGGCTGCGAGTCTTCAGGTTGAGGTCGGCGAGCTTTTTCCCCAGCATGATCTGGGTGGCGTAGCGGGCCATGGGGATGTTGCACACCTTGGAGACCAAAGGCACGGTGCGGGAGGCCCGGGGATTGGCCTCCAGGACATACACCGTGTCATCGGCGATGGCATACTGGATGTTCATCAGCCCCACCACCTTAAGCTCCACCGCGATGCGCCGGGTGTACTCATGGA
The DNA here is from genome assembly GCA_037481655.1 of Desulfobaccales bacterium. Lineage (NCBI taxonomy): Bacteria > Pseudomonadati > Thermodesulfobacteriota > Desulfobaccia > Desulfobaccales > Desulfobaccales bacterium. Next base: position 85,387 of record JBBFLF010000001.1, read on the forward strand.
TGGTTTCCAGGTGCTTGGGGGGGATGCTGATGGGCGGAATGACGCAAGCCGAATCCCCGGAGTGAATCCCCGCCAGCTCGATGTGCTCCATCACCGCGGGCACAAAGGCGTCGGTGCCGTCGGCGATGGCGTCGGCCTCCGCCTCGATGGCGTTTTCCAGGAACTTGTCGATGAGGATGGGGCGCTCCGGGCTCACCTCCACCGCCCGGGCAAGATAGTGTTTCAGCATGGCCTCATCATGGACGCACTCCATGGCCCGCCCGCCCAGGACATACGACGGCCGGACCATGAGGGGATAGCCAATCCCGCGGGCGATTTCCAGGGCCTCGGCCACGGTGCTGGCCACCCCGGCCCGGGGCATGGGGATGCCCAGCTCCGCCATCATGCGCCGGAAACGGTCCCGGTCCTCCGCCAGATCGATGATATCCGGGCTGGTGCCCAGGATCTTCACCCCCGCGGCGGCCAACTCCTGGGCGATGTTCAGGGGGGTCTGGCCGCCGAACTGCACAATCACCCCCAGGGGCTTCTCCTTTTCATAGATGGCCAGCACGTCCTCCACCGTCAGGGGCTCAAAATAGAGCTTGTCCGAGGTGTCATAGTCGGTGGAGACGGTTTCGGGATTGCAGTTCACCATGATGGACTCATAGCCCTCATCCCGGATGGCGTAGGCCGCATGGACGCAGCAATAGTCGAACTCAATCCCCTGGCCGATGCGGTTGGGGCCGCCCCCCAGGACCATGATCTTGGGCCGCTCGCTCACCGCCACCCGATCCGGGGCATGGTAGGTGGAGTAATAGTAGGCGGCGTTTTCCACCCCGCTCACCGGCACGGCGTCATAGCCCTGGCGGAGCCCCAGGCGCAGGCGCTGCTCCCGGATGGCCGTCTCGGACACCCCCAGGAGCTGGGCCAGATACCTGTCGGCAAAGCCATCCAGCTTGGCCCGGCGCAGAAGGTCGTCGGGCAGGGCCTGCCCCCGGTGGCGCAGGATCTCCTCCTCCAGTTCCACCAGCTCCCGCATCTGCTCGATGAACCAGGGCTTGATGTGGGTGCGGCGGTAGAGCTCGTCGGCGCTCGCCCCCTTCCGCAAGGCCTCGTACATCAGGAACTGCCGCTCGCTGGAGGGCTCCACCAGCATCTCCAGGAGCTCCTCCACAGGCTTGTCGTGGAAATCCTTGGCAAACCCCAGGCCGTAGCGGCCGATCTCCAGGGAGCGCACCGCCTTTTGCAGAGCCTCCTTGTAGGTCTTGCCCAGGCTCATGACTTCGCCCACCGCCTTCATCTGGGTCCCCAGCTTGTCCTCGGCGCCGGGGAATTTTTCAAAAGCCCAGCGGGCGAACTTCACCACCACATAATCCCCCCAGGGCTCGTATTTCTCCAAGGTGCCCAGACGCCAGTAGGGGATTTCGTCCAGGGTGAGGCCCCCGGCCAAAAGCGAGGAGACGTAGGCGATGGGGAAGCCGGTGGCTTTGGAGGCCAAGGCCGAGGAGCGGGAGGTGCGGGGATTGATCTCAATTACCACCACCCGGCCGGTTTTGGGGTCATGGGCGAATTGGATGTTGGTGCCGCCGATGACCCGGATGGCCTCCACGATGGCGTACGAGTATTCCTGCAGCCTTTTCTGCAGCTCCGGAGCGATGGTGAGCATGGGCGCGGTGCACAGGGAATCGCCGGTGTGCACCCCCATGGCGTCCACGTTCTCGATGAAGCAGACGGTGACCATCTGGTTTTTGGCGTCCCGGACCACCTCTAACTCCAGCTCCTCCCAGCCCAGGACGCTCTCCTCCACCAGGACCTGGCCCACCATGCTGGCCGCCAGCCCCCGGGCGGCGATGGTGCGCAGCTCCTCCAGGTTGTAGACATGGCCGCCGCCCCAGCCGCCCAAGGTGTAGGCCGGCCGAATGACCACCGGGTAGCCCAGCTCCTCGGCGATGCGCTCCGCCTCCTCCACCGAGTGGGCGATGGCGCTTTTGGGCATCTCAATCCCCAGGCGGGCCATGGTCTCCTTGAAGGCCAGCCGGTCTTCGCCCCGCTTGATGGCGTCCACCTCCACCCCGATGACCTGGACGCCAAACTTTTCCAGGGCCCCGGAGGTGGCCAGGGCCGAGGAGAGATTGAGGCCCGTCTGGCCCCCTAAATTGGGGAGCAACGCATCGGGCCGCTCCACCTTGATGATCTCTTCCAGGTATTCCGGTTTCAGAGGTTCGATGTAGGTGGCGTCGGCCATGCCCGGGTCCGTCATGATGGTGGCCGGGTTGGAATTCACCAGGATGATGTGGTAGCCCAGGCGGCGCAAGGCCTTGCAGGCCTGGGTGCCGGAATAGTCAAATTCACAGGCCTGGCCGATGATGATGGGGCCCGACCCGATGATGAGCACTTTGTGGATGTCCTGCCGCTTGGGCATGGGCCAACCTCCGGCAAGAAAAGGAATATCAGGCTAAGGGAATATAGCAGGAGGGGTGGGGGCCTTCAAGGGGTACTGAAAAATTCGGCCAGTTTTCACTTAGACTGGGAGAGGGGGCCAGGGTCGCGGACTCCCCATACAGGGTTGGGAGGGGGTGCCGGGGGAGGGCAGGGATGTGCCATCCCTGGCCCTCCCCCGGCAAAGCAGATCTTCGTGAGTGAGTTGGGGGAGGGGGCTAAGGGGCGGTGGCCCCTTACCCCCTCCCCCAATCCCCCACCCCCCATCCCTTATGGGGGTGGGGAGGGGAGTTTGAGGGGAGGGCGGGGGAGCCACTGCTCCCCCGGCCCTCCCCTCAACCCAACTCAGGCAGGCAAATACCGCCGGGGGTTGGCCGCCCCGAGGTTGCAGAAGACCTCGTAGCTGATGGTGCCGGCCCAGGCGGCCAGCTCATCGCCGCTGATGAGTTCGCCCCCATCCGTCCCCAGGAGGGTGACGGTTTCCCCCTCCCGCACTTCGGGGAGGCCGGTCACCTCCACCATGATGAGGTTCATGCACACCCGGCCCCGGATGGGCGCCCGGCGGCCATGGATCAGGACCTGCCCCCGGTTGGAAAGCTGCCGGGAGAGGCCGTTGGCGTAGCCCACCGGCAGGACCGCCAGCTCGCACCAGTCCGGGGTGACATAGGTGCTGCCGTAGCTGATGCCACTTCCCGGGGGAAGGCGCTTGCGCTGCAGCACCCGGGTGCGGAAGTGCATCACGGGTTTGAGCTCCGGGGTGGGGAGCCAGGGCGCCACCCGGGAGCCGTAGAGCATGATGCCGGGGCGCACGAGAGCAAAATGAGCCTCCGGAAAAGCCACCAGGGCAGCGCTATTGGCCAGGTGGCTTAGGGGCAGGGGAAAACCCCGGGCCCGGGCCGCATCTAAGAGGTCCTGGAACTCCTTAAGCTGGCGGCGGGTGTAACCCGGATCCTCCAGATCGGCGGAGGCCAAGTGCGACGCCAGCCCCAGCACCTCCAGGCCCGGCAGGCCGGCCAGAAAATCCAGGAAAGGCAGCACTTCCGGATAGGTAAGTCCCAGGCGCCCCATGCCGGTGTCGGCTTTGAGATGCACCTTGGCCGTCTTGCCCAGTTGGCGGGCGGCGGCGTTAAGGGCCTGGGCCACGTCATGGCGGTAGAGCATCACCTCCAGGTCTGCCGCCACCGCGGCCTCGGCTTGCTCCGGCTCCACTCCCAGAAGGAGCGCCACCGGCTGGGTGATCCCTGCCTCCCTCAGGGCCAGCCCTTCCTCCAGGGTAGCCACCCCCAGGTAGTCGGCGCCGGCCGCGGCCAGGGTGCGAGCGGCCGGGAGGAGCCCATGCCCATAGGCGTCGGCCTTGACCACCGCCATGAAACGCACGCCCGGGGCGCAGCGGGCCCGCAGGGCCAGGTAGTTGTGCCGCAGGGCCGCCAGATCAATAGTCAGCTCAGAGAGAGAAGTGAGCATGGCTTGCCGCCCGGTTGCCGACTCGTGCCAAGGGGATGCAGTGGTGGGCGAGGGGGCCAGGGACCGATGGCCCCTGCCCCCTCTCCCACACCCTCTCCCCCCACCCCAAAATGGGATGGGGAAGGGGAAGCGAGGGGAGGGTGGGGTCCAAGCTCGCCCGGCCCTCCCCACGATAATCTCTATCATCCCAGGCTGGCCGGGTGATACATGGCCGGGATCTTCTCCTGCTGCTTTTCCACCCCTTTGGCCTGCTCCTCTTTGTGCTGGGCCAGGCGCTGCTGCAAACGTTCGTCCTCAAGGGCCAGCACCTGCACCGCAAAGATGGCAGCGTTTCTGGCGCCCGCGGCGCCGATGGCCATGGTGGCCACCGGCACCCCCGGCGGCATCTGCACCATGGCCAGGAGGCTGTCCAGGCCCTTAAGGTCGGAGCTGGGGATGGGCACTCCCACCACCGGCAGGGTGGTATGGGCCGCCACCACCCCGGCCAGATGTGCGGCATGACCTGCCGCGGCAATAAGCACTTTCAGGCCCCGGGCCGCCGCCTCCCGGGCATAGGTCTCCACCCGCCGGGGGGAGCGGTGGGCCGAGGCCACCAGCACCTCCACCCCCACCCCCCAGTCATCGAGGAGGGTGGCGGCCGGCTCCATCACCGGCCAGTCCGAGGCGCTTCCCAGGATAATCCCCACCCAAGCCTTTTTTTCGCTCATGGCTTTCACTCACAAATAGGTATTAAGAAATGTTTTCCGGATTGGGAGAGGGGCGCCAGGGTGCAATGACCCCCTACCCCCTCCCCCATAATATAGTGGTAAAGAGGAGAGCGAATGGCTCTCTCCCCCGGCCAGCTTCTCAAAAATCACGTCACCCGCCCGCCTGCTGCCGCCGGCGTCCAAAAATCTCCGCCACCTCGGAGGCCGGCCGGGTGTTCAGCACCTCCGCCGGGGTGAGCCAGCCCTTGCGGGCCGCCATCACCCCGTAGGCCACCTCATCCAGCCCCTCCAGGCTGTGGGCGTCCGGGTTGATGCTGATGAGCAGCCCCAGCTCCTTGGCCCGCCGGTGCCAGCGCCAGTCCAGATCCAGCCGGTAGGGGCTGGCGTTCAGCTCCAGGATGACCCCGTGCGTCGCTGCGGCTTCCAGCACCGCCTCCAGGTCCAGCTCATAGCCCTCCCGGGCCAGGAGCAGGCGGCCGGTGAGGTGGCCCAGCATGGTGGTGTAGGGGTTCTCCAGCGCCCGAAGCAGCCGCCGGGTCATGTCCTCTTTTTTTTGCCCGAACTGGGAATGCACCGAGGCGATGACAAAATCAAACCCGGAAAGGATCTCCGGCGGATAATCCAGGGAGCCATCCCCCAGGATGTCGGATTCGATGCCCCAAAACAGGGTAACCTCCGGAATTGCCCGGCGGCAGGCAGCCACCTCCTCCTGCTGGCGGGCCAGATCCGGGGGTTTGAGGCCGCCGGCATAGTAAGCCGATTGGCTGTGGTCGGTGATCCCCAGATACTCCCAGCCCCGCGCCCGGGCGGCCGCGGCCAGCTCCGGGAGGGAATTGACCCCGTCGCTGAAATGGGAGTGCACATGAAAGCAGCCCCGGAGGTCCTCCAGGGTGAGAAGGCGGGGCAGGGCCCCGGCCGCCGCGGCGGCGATCTCCCCGTCGCCCTCCCTTAGCTCCGGCGGGATGAACGGGAGCCCCAGGGCCTGGTAGATCTCCTCCTCCTCCCGGCTGGGGAGGAGGGTGTCGCCGGCAAAGAGCCCCCGCTCCGTGAGAGTCAGGCCCAAACTCCGGCCCCGGGCAGTGAGCTCCCGCCAATGGGAGTCGCTGCCGGTGTAAGCCACTAAGGCGGCGCCAAAGACCTCCGGGAGCACCACATGCAGGGCGGCCTCCATCCCCTGGGGCAGGGGAAGACGGAAAATGCCCGGCTCTGCTGCCTGCAGGGCCGCCCAAGTGGGGAGACCCTGCAGGGCCGCCACCGCCGCCTCGGGGCTGGCGGCCGCGGCCACAAACACCAGCCCTCGCTCCACCTCCAGGGCCCTGCGCACGCCCCCGGCCAGCTCCAGCCGCGCCAATCCCGCGGCCTGCCGCCCCTGGCGCAGGAGCTCCTGGGCCACGGGCCACAGGTCCCCCAACCGGAAATAGCCGGCATAGCGGCGCACCCGCTCCAGCCCCGCCTTGATCTTCTCCTGGGTCTTCTGGCCAAACCCCGGTAGGGTGAGGAGGCGGTTTTCCCGCAGGGCGTATTCCAGCTCCCCTAAGCTGGCGATCCCCAGCTGCTCAAAAAGCTGCCGGGCTTTGCGGGGGCCTAACCCCGGGACCTGAAGGAGCTCCACCAATCCGGGGGGGATTTTGTTCTTGAGCTCCTCATGGAGCTGGCAGCGGCCCTGCTCCACCAGCTCCTGCACCACCCCCGCCAGGGTGCGGCCGATGCCTTTGACGTTGAGGAGAGCGCCTGTGGCCACCGCCTCCTTCAGGTCCCCCGGCAACGTGAGGAGGGCTCGGGCCCCCTGCTGGTAGGCCCGCACCTTGAAGGGGTTTTCCCCGGAAAGCTCCAGAAGCAGGGCGATCTCCTCCAGGATGCGGGCCGCCTCCTGCTTGTCCATGACCGCGGTCAGTACCAGGCCGCCAGGGTGAGGACCGTGTCGGCGTAGGCGTCCGATTGATTGTAGGCCAGGATGGCCCGGCGCCAGGTGCCCTGCTGGGACAGGCGAAAGCCCGCTTTATGCAGGTAATTGGCAATGCTGGCAATGGCGTCCGGGTGGGTGAAGAGGTCCACCTTGCCGTCGCCGTCCCCGTCCACGCCGCAGCGCACCAGGCTGGAAGGCAGAAACTGGGCATACCCCAAAGCCCCGGCCCAGGAGCCGGAGAACTGGAAGGGGTCCAGGCGCTGGCGCCGGCAGTACTCCAGGAAAGTGGCGAGCTCCCGCTTGGCCCAGGCCGCTTTCTTCCGCAACCGGGGCAAAAGGCTCGGCTCCAGCTCGGCCTCGGCCATGACCTCGGGGGTGTCCATCACCGCCAACGAGGCAAAGACATTAAAGACCGGATACTTGCCGGTGATGTTCCCCAGCCCTGATTCCACCGTGAGGATGGCGACGATGACCTCCGGCGCCACCCCATACATCTCCCGGGCCCTGATCAGCTGCCGCCGGTGTTCCTGCATATAATTCCGGCCCCGGGCCACCACCTCGGGCTTGAGGAAATGGCTGTAGTCCGCCGGCCGCTCCTTGCGGAGATAGGCGATTTTGCGCACCACCTCGGGCATGAAGCGGTTGCGGGGGTCATCAAAGGTCCTGAAGACGAAATCCTTGTCCAGCCCCTGGCGGATAAGGGCGTATTTCAGGTCCACGTAAGCCAAAGGCTGCTCCCCCCGTCCGGCCGCCCCCAGTTCGGGGCCCGGCAGGGCCAGGAGCAGGATCGCCACCGCCAGCGTCCACCTCGCCATGCTCAACCTCCCCCTTCGCCCAGACGCTACCGTGATTTCCCGGCCTTGTCAAGGCGGTGCCGAACCCGGGCAAACAGGGAAATTCTTCCTGCGCCCCCTGGTTTTTTCCTTGACCTAAATTTATATTTATGTAAACTCCATCCCATGCCGAAGCGCGTGGCGGGGGCGACAAGGCCGACGATCTTATACCGAGGTTCCTTTTACACCGTGGAACTGGCCCTCACCCTTAACGGCAGCTGCCCGGCCCGGGAGTTCCTCAATGGCCTGACCGCGGAAAAGAGAGCTAAGATCCTGGCCCTCATCCGGCGCCTGGCCGATCAGGGCCGCATAAACGACCGGGAAAAGTTTAAAAAAATCGAAGGCACGGAATTTTTCGAGTTTAAAGACTTTCAGACCCGGATGCCCTGCTTTTTCCAGCCAGGTGGGCGATTAATCATAACCCACGGCTTTATCAAGAAAAAAGACAAGATTCCCGCCTCAGAGTTAGAAAAGGCTCGCAGCATCCGGGCGGAATATAACCAGAGGTTTTGACCATGACCCTGATGGACCATTACACCCAGGACCCCCAGTTTGCCCGGCTTCTGGCCCAGGAAGAGCTCATTCTGGAAGTGACGGAGACCCTGTGCGCCCTCCTGGAAAAGGAGGGGGTGTCCCGCACCGAGCTGGCCCGGCGTCTGGGCAAAACCAAAGGCTTTGTCTCGCAGCTCCTGGGCGGTGGCCGCAATTTGACGCTGCGCACCCTGGCGGATGTGCTGTCGGTTTTGGGCTACAGGCTGCAGCTCAAGCCGGAGAAACTCGGTGGAGAGGCTGTCGACAATAAAGGCCAGAAAATTTTGACCTGTCATGCCTGGCGCCAAGCTACCGAGGCTCCTCGCGCCTCGTGGGAGAAAATCTCCTGGCCCGATAATTATTTTACCTTTCATGAATTGGCCATCTGAGGTGGCAAATGAGTCTGGCTTCCCCCTTGTCTGCAGAGATGGACAACCTGGATATGGAGGCTGTGGCCCGGGTGGCCCGGGCAGTGGAGCTACGGGAGATTCATCTCCTGCGGGCAGCTGTCTCCCGCCCGGGGCCGGAGCCGGTCCAAGGCAGACTGGTGCTGGATTTTGACTGCTCGACGCGGCTTCTCGAGGCAGTGGAGGGGGACCATCTCCTGCCGGTGGCTTGTGATTTCAGTCTGACTGCCAGGAATGAGGAGGAACCCCAGCGGGAGGTGATGCGGGTGGAAGCCACTTTTCTGGTGAGCTATGAGGTGGCGCATCCCGAAAACCTCTCCATGGATGACCTCCATCACTTCGCCCGGATCAATCCATTGTATAACGCCTGGTCCTATTGGCGGGAGTTCGTGCACAGCATGACCACCCGCATGGGCCTGCCGCCGCTTCTGGTGCCGCTTTTGAAGATCGGCCCCCGGAAGGCGCCGGCGCCCCCGCCTCCCGCAGAAAAGAAGCGCCGCGGCCGGCAGACCAAGGCTTCCTCCTAAAAACCGCCCATGGCCGGCAAACTCGCACGCCGCTTGTTAAAGGCGGCTTTTTTGTTTATGGAGTTATGGAGACGGTCGGGATCATGAATGCCCTTCTGCCGGAGATTCACTCCCACGTGCCCCTGGCCCCTCGCACCACCTGGCGCATCGGGGGGGCTGCGGCGCAGTTCGCCGTGCCCCGGACTTTGGAAGAGGTCTTCGCCCTCTTTAAGCTGGCAGAAGACCGGGGCTGGCCCCTCTTTTTCCTGGGGCGGGGGAGCAACGTGCTGGTGGATGATGCCGGCCTGCCAGGGCTAACGCTGCAGGTGGGAGGGCTGACCGGGCTTTCCCGCCAGGGCGATCGCCTCCGGGCCGGGGCCGGGGTGGCGCTGCCAAAGCTGTCCCGCCGCCTGGCCGACCTTGGCCTGGCAGGCTTTGAGTTCCTGGAAGGCATCCCCGGCACCGTAGGCGCCGGGGTGCGTCTCAACGCCGGGGCCTTCGGACAGCAGCTCGCTGAGAGGCTCACCCGGGTGTGGGTGGCCACCCCGGCAGGCCGGCTGCTGGAGTTCACCCCGGCGGAGCTGCAGCCGGCGTATCGCTCCTCCCGCCTGCTTTTCTTCCCCCACTGGCTGGTAGTGGAGGCGGAGTTTCACCTCCCCGGGGAGGATGACCCCGCGGCCATCCGGGCCCGCATGGCCGAGCTGGCCGTCCGCCGCCGGACGGTGCAGCCCAGCAACCCCCGGAGCTGCGGCAGTGTGTTCAAAAATCCCCCCCAGGGACCCCCGGCGGGCCGGCTCATTGACGAGGCGGGCCTGAAAGGGAAGCGGATGGGGGACGCGGTGGTCTCCCGGAAGCACGCCAACTTCATCCTCAATGCCGGCCGGGCCACCGCCGCTCAGGTGAAGGCCCTCATCGCCCTCATCCAGGAGGAGGTCTGGCGTCGCTTCGGGGTGGCCCTGGAGCGGGAAGTGGTGTTTCTCCCGGAGGATCTCTCCGGCGCCGGGGGCAACGCAGGCCAGGGCCCGGTGTCGCTCCTTTGAGCCCTCTCTCCGCAGCCGGAAAGAGCCTCAGGTGAGCAACATCCTGCCCAGGTGGGAGAGATGGCGGCTGGCGGCGCCCGTCCCCCGCACGGCTACCGGCACCAGGTCCCGGGCGCTGTGGGCGATCTCCTCCCGGAAGGGCAGGCTGAGAACCGTGATCTGCAGGCCGAGGCACCGGGCCGCCACCTCCTTGAGGCGCCGGGCCATTTCCCGGGGCCGGTCCCGGTGGGTGACCTGATTGAACAGGATCAGGGGCCTGAACTCAGGGGCGAGGCTTAAAGGCGGCAGTTCCTGAGATGACAGCCGGGTCCGGAGACGCTTGAGAAAGGCGTAGGCCTGGACATAGGCGGCAGGCTCGCAGGTGGTGACCAGGAGCTGGCGCCGGGCGGCCACGAACAGGTCCAACGCCCTCGGCGCGCTGCCCAGATCGCAGAGGAGGTCATCTGCCTCCACGTGGGCAAGCCCGGCCAGAAATCGCCGGTGCTCCAAGCCGGCGGCCGCATCTGCCGGAAAGCCCAGGTCCTCGCCGGTGATCAGGGCCGGGCCAAAGCGGCTCGGCCGCGGCCCGCAGCCCCGGCCGGCCGCACCGTGGGAGGAGTGCGGGGACAGGTTTCCCAGATAGAGGGGCAGGGTAGGTCCGGCGGGGTCCAGGTCGGCCAGGATCACCCGGCGGCCCAGACGGGCCAGGAGCACCCCCAGATTGGCGGCGATGATGCTGGCCCCCACTCCGCCTTTGGCGCCGGCCACCGCGATGATCCGGGGTCCGGGGAAGGAGGGAGCCTCCCGCAGATAGTCCCGGAGGAGGTCATACGCCTGTTTGACGGCCACAAACCGCGCCTGCCGGGCCGCTGCCGTCCACCCCGGGAGCGGCCGGGGGGCATCGGGATGCCAGTGCCGCACCTCCCTCCGAAAGGCCTGTTTTAGCCGGGTGGGATCCAGGCCGGCCCAAAACCCCGGGGTGGCCACTTCCTCGGCAGGGAAGAGCAGCCGGGCGGCTTCGGTGAGGCGGCGGCGATCATGGCATGCTGCGTCAGGCATCGGGACTTTGCCTCTGTCGACCATCCCTGCATCGCCGATGCCAACCCCCGCAAGGGACAGGAAGGCCGGCCAGAATGCCAAGGTTCTGCGGTTTACCTGGATAAGCCTCAGGGCCTGGTGTTCAGAAAATGACATCCCTTTCCCAGGGAATGTTTCAGAAAGGGAACATGGCCGGGCAGGGGAGGCCGGTTGGATGCGCCCTCCCCCGCCGGGGCCGAAACCTTAGTGTTCAGGAGGAGAAAATGATTCGGCGGGAAGTGTGGTATTTCGACAAAACCGGCCCGGACAACACCGAGGCCTGCATCGAGCTTCTGGTCAAGGCGGCGGAGGAAGGCTTCCGCCACTTTGTGCTGGCCTCCACCACCGGGGCCTCCGGCGCCCAGGCAGTGCGCCGCCTGGCTGGCCGGGACCTCAATCTGGTGGTGGTGGGCCACTCCGTAGGCTTCAAGGGCCCCAATATCGACGAGTTTCTGCCGGAGCACCAGGAGGAGATCGTGCGCCTGGGGGGCAAGGTGCTCAAGGCCACCATCCTCACCCATTCCCTGGAGACCGCCATCGCCGAGCAGTTCAAGGGGAGCGCCCCCACCCTTCTCATCGCCAACACCTTGAGGCGCCTGGGGCACGGCCTCAAGGTCTGCTGCGAGATCGTCATGGAGGCGGTGGATGCCGGGCTCATCCCCGAAGAGGAGGAGGTGGTGGCCGCCGCCGGCACCGCCCGGGGCTGGGATACGGTGGCCATCGTCAAGAGTGCCGCCTCCAAGCGCTTCCTGAAGCTCAGCGTCCTGGAGATCTGGGCCAAGCCCCGGGTGTAAGGGCGGAAAGCGGGATCAGGCAAGGGCCGGCGGAGAGGCGCCGAAGACCTGAGCGTAGCGCTCTGCCACCTCCGCCAGGGTGAAGCGGTGCTCCTGGGTGCCGGCCCTTTCCACCGCAAAGCTGGCCACCGCGGCCCCCAGACAGGCGGCCTCCGGCCAGGGGAGACCTCTGATAAGGCCTTTGATCAGCCCCGCCCGGTAGGCGTCCCCGGCCCCGGTGGGGTCCACTACCTGCCGGGGAGGCACCGCCGGGATGTGGTGCCGTTCCCCGTCCCCCAACACCTGGGAGCCTTGGTCGCCCTGGGTGACGATGAGGGTGGGGGTGAGCTTCAGGAGATGGCCGGTGGTGAGGCCCGTCTTCTGCTGGAAGAGTTCCAGCTCGTAGTCATTGACGATGAGGGCCCAGGCGCCGGTGGCCATCTCCTTGAGCTCCCCGCCGCCCCAGGCCGGGATGGACTGGCCGGGATCGAAGATGTAGGGCACCTTCCGCTCTTTGTAGAGGCGGCTGTAGGTGAGCATGTCCTCCAGGTTCCCCGGCGCGATGATGGCCAGGGCGCGCCGGGGGTCCAGGCCGTCTAAGGCATAACCCGAGGGATGTTTCATGGCCCCGGGATTGAAGCCGGTGATCTGGTTGTCCGAAAGATCGGTGGTGATATAGGCCGAGGCGGTGAATTCCTCCGGGATGAGGCGGATGCCGTCCAACGGCAATCCCAGGCTCCGGAGCCAGTCTTCATAGGGCCCGAAATCCCGGCCGGCGGTGGCGAGAATCAGGGGCTGTTCGCCCAAAAGATGGAGATTATAGGCGATGTTGCCGGCGGTGCCGCCGAAGCGCTCGGTGAGGCCGTTCACCATGAAACAGACGTTTAAGACATGGATCTTGTCCGGCAGGATGTGGTCCGCAAAGCGGCCGGGAAAATCCATGATGCGGTCGTAGGCCAGCGACCCGGAGACCAGGATGCGCATTCATCCCCTCCCTGCGGCGGACCGGCTGTACCCTGCCCCTCATGGGGCTACCGGCCCGAGAATTCTTTCCCTTTCACCCTGGGGTTAAAGGTGGCCTTACGCCGGCTCGCCTTCGACCCCCTCAAAATACGCCTTTGCCTCCCCCACGGTGTATAAGGACCCGGTGATGACGATGTGATCCCCAGGGCCGGCCAGCTCCTGGGCCCGGCGGATGGCCGCGGGGATGCTCTCGGACGTCTCGGCGGCCACCCCCAAGGCGGCCACCCGGGCGGCCAGGTCCTCCGGCCCGGCGGCCCGGAAATATTTGGGCCGGGTGCAGAGAACGGTGTGGGCCAGGGGGACGAGCTTGCTCAAGATGCCGGCCATATCCTTGTCGGCCATGATCCCCAGGACCAGGATGATATGCCCGGTTTTGCGCAGATTTTTCAGGGTGCGGGCCAAAATCCCGGCCGCCGCGGGGTTGTGGGCCCCGTCCAGCAGGATGCGGGAGTCCTGGGGCAGGCGTTCCAGCCGGCCGGGCCAGCGCACCTGGAGCAATCCCTGGCGCACCGCTTGCTCCGGGATCTCAAACCCCCGGGAAGCCAAAACCTCCAGGGCCGCCAGGGCCAGGGCGGCATTATTGTATTGATGCCGGCCGCTGAGACTGACCGCCAGGTCGTGGATCTCCCACTGCAGGCCGTAATAGGTGAAGCGCCCGGGAGGCCGGCCCCGCACCCGGAAGTGGCGGTCCGCCACATACATGGGCACCTGGCACTCCTGGCAGCGTCGCCGGAAGATCTCCAGCACCCGCCGCTGCCGGGCCCCGGTGATGAGAGGGGCGCCCGGTTTGATGATGCCGGCCTTCTCCGCCGCCACCTCCTTTAAGGTGTGCCCCAGAAATTCCTGATGATCCATGGCGATGTTGGTGATCACGGTCACCAAGGGCGAGACGATGTTGGTGGCGTCCAGGCGCCCCCCCATGCCGGTCTCCAGGATGATGGGCCGGGCCCCCTCCTCCAAAAAGTAGAGGAGGGCCATGGCGGTGACAAACTCAAAGAAGGTGGGGGGCTCAGCCTCGTCAATGACCTCGTGCACCCGGTTGATGAGGGCCAGCAGGCGGTCATCCTCGATATCTTTCTCCCCCAGTCGGAAGCGCTCATTGAGGCGCACCAGGTGGGGCGAGGTGAACAGGGCCGCGGGAAAGCCCGCCGCCGTGAGGACGGCGGACAGCATGGCCGCCACTGAGCCCTTGCCGTTGGTCCCGGCAATGTGGAGATATTCCCCGCGGCTGTGTTCCAGCCCCAGACGGGCCAGCAGATTCAAGGTGGAGGAGAGGCCGAATTTGATGCCGTATTTCTGCAGGCCGAAGAGCCACTGGATGGCGGTGGGGAGGTCAGTAAACGGGGCCCTCATTTCTTGCCGTCCACCCGCTCGAATTCATGGCTCTGCACCGTGTTGCCGTCCGGCGCAAAGTAGATGGTGAGCCGGCTCTTCACCATTTTGCCCTCCGTCTTGGTGGGCAGCTTCTTCATCTTGTGGTCCTCATCCAGATAGAAGGCGGCCCGGCTATCCTCCCCTCCCAGGGGCCGGCCGGTTTTGGGGTCTTTGGGCGGCGCATCGGTGTAGCCCACATATTTATACACCAGGCCCTCGGGACTGCGAATGATCTCCTTCGGCTCTCCGAACCACAGGATAATTTCATGCTTTTTGGTGACGCCGTTTTTGATTTTGGCCACTTTCCGCTGGTCCAGATTGTCGCCGCCGGCCTCCCGCCACCCGGCGCTGAAAAAGAGCGCCAGGAGCAGGCAGGCCACGGCTATGAGCCGCCACCCGGCTTTCGGGATACGATTTTTCACGGCCATCATCGGTTGAGATTCCTCCCTTCTCTCCCCACATCTGCAGCCAAGGCTGATGGTGGCCCGATCCCCACAACTGGACCGAGGCGCCAGCCTTTAAAGGGAAGACCGCCAGGCGCTGCCTCGCCCTGACCTCCCTTCTCCCGACGTCTGTTTATCCCCGCCTCATAACTTAACTGAGCAGCACCGCCAGGATGCCGCCCAGGAAGATGGCGTCAAAAGTGCCGGCCCCGCCGATGGAGGCCACCGGCGCGCCCAGATGGGCCACCTCCTTCAGGTGCAGCAGGTCCGCCCCCACCAGAATCCCCCAGGTGCTGGCAATGTAGGCGCACGGGGCCCGGAGCTCCGGGGGACAGAGGAGATAAGCCCCCAGGGCGGCCAACAGCGGCGGCACCAGGGCCGGGACGGCAATCCCCAGGCCCTTCACCGGCCGCGCCACATAATACATCACCGTGGTGACCAGCGCCAGATTGATGAACAGCCCCGGCACCCATTCCATGCGGGTAAGGAGGTAAAAGGAGAGACCCGCGGGAATCAGCGCCCCTCCCACATTCACCGCCAGGATGGTCTGGCGCTTCAGCCGCTGCCGGGGCAGACGCACCCGCATGCCGAAATAGCGGATCTCCTCCTGCACCACCACCTCCTCCCCCTCCAGGCGGGTGAGAGGGATGTTCACCAGGCTTCCCAGGAGGGTGAAGATGAGCAGCCAAAAGATCATGTGCGGGGAGAGGCCCAGCTTGATGAAGGCGTTCCCGATCAGCCCCACCAGCAAAAAGGGGAAGAGCACCAGGGTGACCAGGAAAAAGATGGCCATGAACAGAAACACCAGGGGTGGGAAGATCATCGGGCGTGCTCCTTGGCCGGCTCCAGGCCATAGACCTTGATCTTGAAATTCAGCTCTTCCAGGGAGATCTCCAGGCGGCGGGCCACCTCCTCCCGATTGAAGGCAAAGCGTTCCAGGGTCTTGCGGATATACTCCCGCTCCATGTCCTGGGGGGAGGGCTCCGGCGGCAGTCCCCCTTCCTCGGCCGACCGCGGCTGCAGGTACTCCGGGAGCTCTTTGAGGGTGAGAACCTCCCCGTCGCACATGAGCACCGCCCGCTCCATGATGTTCTCCAGCTCCCGGATGTTCCCCGGCCAGGGGTAGGCGCGCATGGCCGCCAGCACCTCCGGCGCCAGGGACCGCACCGGCCGCTGGTATTTATCCCGGAAGCGGCGCAGGAAAAACTCCGTCAGCCAGGGCAAGTCCTCCAACCGTTCCCGAAGCGGCGGCAGGGTGATGGGAAAGACGTGGAGGCGGTAGAAAAGGTCCTCCCGGAAGGTGCCCTCCCGCACCATGGCCTCCAGGTTGCGGTTGGTGGCGGCAATGATGCGCACATCCACCTTCACGGTGCGGGTACTGCCCAGGGGTTCGAACTCCCGGCTCTGCAGGACCCTCAGGAGCTTGGCCTGGGTGGCGGAGGAAAGCTCCCCCACTTCGTCCATGAACAGGGTGCCCCGGTGGGCCAGGAGAAACCGCCCTTCCCGGCGCCCGGTGGCCCCGGTGAAGGCCCCCCGCTCATGTCCGAAAAGCTCGCTTTCCAAAAGGGTTTCCGGCAGGGCGGCGCAGTTCACCACCACAAAGGGCCCCTGGCGCCTTAGGGAGTTGAGATGAATGGCCTGGGCCGCCAGTTCCTTGCCGGTGCCGGTCTCCCCCAGAAGGAGCACCGTGGCCTCCGAGGGGGCCACGATCTCCATGAGACGCAGGGCCTCCCGCATCCTGGGAGAATCGCCGATGACCCCGGGAAACTGGAAGCTCACTCGCCTGGCCCTCCATGGCGCTCCACGGCATGCACCACCCCATGGCAGCGGCAGGCGGTGGCAAGGAGCAGGCGGGAGGGCAGGGGAAGGGGCACCTCCGCCAGGCGCCGGAAAGCCGCCACCGTGAACCCCCCCACCCCAGGCAGCAGCAGCCGGCTGGAGAGCACCCGGATCTGCCAGCCGGGGAGGCAAAAGCCCGCCAGCACCTCGTCCAGACCGGGCCGCCGGGGCAGACCGTCCACCGGGCAGACCTCGGGCTCCCCGCAATCTTCCGGGCACAGGTGCGCCGCCCGGCTGAGGTAGAGCTCGCCCGCCGCGCCCCGGAAGGCCACCGGGGCCACCGCCTCCAGCTCCGGGGGCACCGGCACCGTCTGCCACTCCGGCGGGGCCAGCACCGATAGGCGCAATATTTCAAAAGCTACCTGACCCGGAAGGCAGGGGAGGAGATAATCCCCGGGATGGAGGCGGGGCAAAGCCGCGGCCGCCCAGGCCGGTCCGTCGGCGGCCAGCAGGTGCGCCGCCGGGTCCTGCCGGCGGACCTCCTCCAAGGGGGCCAGGTGCTGATCCACCACGATGAGCTCCAGAAGCGGGAGAGCCTGGCGCAACAGCCGGGCCGCCCGCCGCCCGAATTTGCCGGCGCCCAGAATGATGACCCGGGTCAGGGCTAGATCCGGCTTCTCAGAAATTCCGAGCCGGTCAGAAGCGTATGGGGTGGTCGCTCCCACGATGCACTCCGTCATCACCTCCGCTGGCGTTGGGAGGTCACCGCTGTGACCCCCGCCGGGTCACCGGGGAAAAATACCGATGACCGTGGGCAGCCAGAATTCCCGCCGGTCCAGCAGGTTCCCCAGCCGGGCGGTCCAGGTGGCCGGGGAGAGGTATTCCTGTTCCTGGGTTTTGATGTACAACTGGGCCTCGGTGCCGCCGTCCAGGTTTAAGGCGCTGTCGATGTCAAAAGCGCTGGCCTTGAGGAAGAGGGCCAGCTCATGCAGGGTGAAAAAATCGTCCCGGGTGTTGAAGACCAGGATGTTGCCGTTGCGGTCCGCCGCAATGACGGTGCGGTGCGCCTTTTTGCCGGATTCCCGGACCCGGATGCGGCCGCGGTAATCCAAAAGCAGCGGAAAGGATTGCACCCCCTGGGTCCAGGGGAGGTTCTTCACATCCACCCGGCTGTTCACCAAATCCAGGATGGTGGCCCGGGGCAGGTCCGGGGACATGCCTTTGGGTTCGGCCACAAACATCCCCCGCATCTGCGGGTTGCGCCAGGGACCCAACGGCCGGCCGTCGGTGAGGATGAGGCCCACCGGCTGGCCCTGGGGTGAGTAGTAGGCGGCATTGAAAAGCACCGGGGCCTGCGTCTCTTCCTGCCACTGGACGATGGTCTTGGGAACGTCATGGAAGACCTGGAAGCGGTTGTGGGCCGGATCCGCCTTGACCACCGCCAGTCCGGCCACCACCTCCTCCCCCTTGAGGACGCTGACCTCGGCAAACATCAGGCCGCGGCTTAACTCCTGCCACTTGGGAGGAGTATGGCTGAGCCGGGGATTTTCTGCTCCGGCCGGCAGGGGCTGAAGCAGCATCAGGCAGATGAGGATGGCAAAGGAGATTGTGCGGGACACCGCCGCTCCTTGCAGGCCGGCGAAATTTCAGCTATTTTACCATTATCGGGCCAAGGCGTCCAGAGGCATGCACAGTCAGGGGCCCGAGGCCGGCACGTCAATGCAGGGGCTCCCCCCTGGGAACCCTGTTCTTGGCCCGGCACCCCTTGCTCCCAATCCCGGCAGAGGTCCACCCGGCGCAGGAAAAGCTCATGATTCTCGCTGATTCTCATGCCCACCTGGATGAGCCGGAAATGCTCCCCGACCAGGACCAGGTGGTGGCCCGGGCCCGCAAGGCCGGAGTGGCCCTCATCATCAACGTGGGTATCAATGGCCCCAACAGCGAGGCGGTGCTGGCCACCGCCGCCCGCTACCCCGACGTCTACACCACTGTAGGCCTGCACCCCCATGGCGCCGCCGGTCTCACCCCCCGGGAGCTGATGCGCCTCAGGGACTTGGCGGTCCACCCCAAGGTGGTGGCCCTGGGGGAGATGGGCCTGGATTTTTACCGCCGCCGCTCCCCGGAGGAGGTGCAGCGCCGGGCCTTCCGGGAGCAATTGGAGCTGGCCTGGGAGCTCAAAAAACCCGTGGTGGTGCATACCCGGGAAGCCACTGCCGACACCCTGGCTATCCTCACCGAATACCGCAGCCGGCTGGTGGGCGGGGTGATGCACTGCTTCGGCGGCAGCTTCACCGAGGCCCGGGCTTTTCTGGATCTGGGGCTGTACCTCTCGTTTTCCGGGGTCCTCACCTACCCCAAGGCGGAGCCCCTGCGACAGGTGGCCCGGCAGGTGCCCCTGGAGAGGGTGCTCATCGAGACCGACTGCCCCTATCTCGCCCCCCAGGCCTGGCGGGGGAAGCGCAACGAACCGGCCTACGTGGTGGCGGTGGCCGAGGCCCTGGCAAGGCTGCATGGGATTTCTGTGGCCGAGGTGGCCCGGCTGACCTTTGAAAACACCCTGGCCGCCTTCGGGCTGAGCGCAATGATCGCCGCCCCGGACGCGAAACGCCGGGCCAGGCAGCCATGAGCGACTTCGCCCGGCGCCTGGCGGAGATCAAGGACCGCATCGCCGCCGCCGCCCGCAGGGCCGGCCGGGACCCGGCCCAGGTGCGCCTGGTGGCGGTGAGCAAGACCGTGGGCCTGGAGGCGCTGCGGGAGGCGGTGGCCGCGGGGCAGCGGCTCTTCGGGGAAAATTACCTTCAGGAGGCTTTGGGGAAAATCACCGCTCTGGGCCCGGAGGTGGAGTGGCACTTCATCGGCCACCTGCAGAGCAACAAAGCCAAAGCGGCGGTGGGCCGCTTCGCCCTCATCCACTCCCTGGACCGCCTCAGCCTGGCGGAGGCCCTGGAGAAGGCGGCCGCCCGCCTGGGGACGGTGCAGGAGGTCCTGGTGCAGGTGAATCTGGCGGGCGAAGCCAGCAAATCCGGGGTGGCCCCGGAGGCCGCGGCCGAGCTCCTGCGGGCGCTGAAGCGCTTTCCCCACCTGCGGGTGATGGGTCTCATGACCCTGCCGCCCTTTTTCCCTGACCCGGAGGCGGTGCGGCCGTATTTTCGGGCGTTAAGGGAGCTTAGGGACCGGCTGAAGGCCCAGGGCCTCGCGGACACCGGGCTTCCGGAGCTCTCCATGGGCATGAGCGGGGATTTCGAGGTGGCGGTGGAGGAAGGGGCCACCCTCATCCGGGTGGGCACGGCCCTCTTCGGCCCCCGCCCAACCGCCTGAGCAGGTCAGGAGAGGGACTTTCTTACCCTTCAGGATCTCCCCCTCCGGCTTTCGGGCAAGTCAGGGTCTGTGCCCAGAATCGTGCTTTCCCCAGGAGGTACCCCGAAAAGGGTTTGAGGCCGTGTGAGGCCTGGGATTCCGGTCTATTCCGCAGTTTTTCCTCCCCACTTTTGTTAGATTTTGGTAAATCGAGGCAAGGGCCTGGATTTCCCCCAAAATATGGAAGTGGGGCAGGGAGACAGGGCCCTGATCACTCCACCCCTCTTTCATGAGATCCTGGCCACGTTCTGAGTGGAGGGTCATCCCCCATGGACTGGCAGAATATCGGCGTCTTTGTGGCGAGGCTGGCCCTGGCGGCGACGGTGGGCGGCCTCATCGGCTTCGAGCGGGAATCCCACGGCCAGGCGGCTGGCTTGCGCACTTACATCCTCGTATGTCTCGGGGCCTGTCTGATGATGCTTCTGTCCCTCAACATGGCGGACCTGCACGCCGCCCTGCCGGGCACCACCTCCGTAGTGCGGGTGGACCCCAGCCGCATCGCCTCCTATGCCATCGCCTCCATGGGCTTTCTGGGGGCCGGGGCCATCATTACTGGCAAGGGCTCGGTCCGGGGCCTCACCACCGCCGCGGGCTTGTGGCTAGTCACCGGCATTGGGCTGGCCATCGGGGCCGGTTTTCTTCTGCCGGCTTTATTTACCGCCCTGGTGAGCCTGACCTGCCTCTATATCCTCCGGCGGCTCAAGGACAAGTTCCGCCACGACACCTTCACCACCCTGACCCTGAAGTTCTCCGGCCGCATGGAAAAGCACCTGGAAGCGGTGCGCCGGGTCCTGGCCCCTCACGGGGTAAGCATCGCCTTCGTCAACTACCAGCGGGTCATCCCGGAAAACCTGGTGGTCTACCGCCTGCGCCTGGAGTGCAAGGAAAATGCCCCCTGGGGCCGGCTGGTGCGGGAGCTCTCGGAAATCCCGGCCTTAAGGGAGATGAGCTGGCAGGAAGGGGAGGTGCCTTAAGGGTGCCTGGTTCGCTCTCCCGTCTCCTGTCCCCGGGAAGCAAGGTGGGGCTTACCACCACCATCCCGGTGGAGGTGGTGCTGGCGGCAGGATTGGTGCCGGTGGACCTGAACAATCTCTTCATCGCCTCGCCCCAGGCCTTGCAGTGGGTGAGCGACGCCGAGGCCGAGGGCCTGCCCCGCACCATCTGCGCCTGGATCAAGGGAATTTACGCCGCCTTGGCCCAGCACCCGGAGATTCGCGCCGTCATCGCCGCCTGCCAGGGGGATTGCTCCTACACCCAGGCCCTGGGGGAGATTCTGGCTTCCCGGGGCGTCACGGTGGTGCACTTCAACTATCCCTATCCCCGGGATAAGGCCCGGCTGGCTCAGGAGATGGCAGAGTTTATGGCCCAGCTGGGGGCGGAACCGGCGGCGGTGGCGGCCCTGCAGGCAAAACTGGCGCCCATCCGGCAGGCGCTGGCAGAGCTGGACCGCCTCACCTGGGAGACCGGCCAGGTGAGCGGCCGGGAAAATTTCCTCTGGCTCATCTCCAGCTCCGATTTCGAGGGCGACCCGGACAGCTTTGCCCTTCGCCTGAATAATTTTCTTCAGGAGGCGGTGACCCGGCCGCCGGTTAAGGACGGTCTCCGTCTGGGGCTCATCGGCATCCCGCCCATCTTCACCGACCTGTGGGACCATCTGGAGGAGTTGGGGGCGCAGGTGGTGTTCAACGAAATCCCCCGCCAGTTCAGCCTGCCGCATCATGACGGCGACCTGACGGAGCAATATTATCATTACACTTATCCCTACGACATCACCCTGCGGCTCCGGGACATCGCTCAGGCCGTGGCCCAACGCCGGCTGGACGGACTCATCCATTATACTCAGAGCTTCTGTTTCCGGCAGATGTATGACCGGCTGCTGCGGGAGCACTTGCAACTACCCCTCCTCACCCTGGAGGGGGACCGCCCCGGCCCCTTGGATTCCCGCAGCCGCATGCGTCTGGAGGCCTTTGTGGATGTCCTCCGTTAGATCCAAAGCCTCTCACCCCAGCCCGGCAGTACCTCCGGATCAATCCCTGTTTGGAGATGACCTGGGCGCCCAGGGAAGCATGGCGCCAAGGGTTCAGCGCGATCCTGACCCTTGCCTCCCGGCCGCCCTGGGGGTGGACTTTGGCAGCCGCTATGTGAAGCTGGTCTATGGGGCCGGCGAGCGGCCGCTGCGCCGGGCGGTGGACAGCCTGGAGTTCTTCCGCCGGGGGCTGGTGCGGGAAGAAGGGGGCATCCGCCTGAACTGGGACTGGCTTAAGCTGCCTGAGACCCCCGCGGTGGTGGTCACCGGCTACGGCAAGCACCTGCTGAAAGCGCATTTTGCCACCATCACCGAGGTCCGGGCCAGCTTCCTGGGCGCCAAGGCAAGCTCCGGCCTGGAGGATTTCATCCTCCTGGAGATGGGCGGCCAGGACACCAAGGTGCTGTTGGTGCAGGGGGGGCAGGTGATGGATTTTCTCACCAATGACCGCTGTGCCGCGGGCACCGGCCGCTACCTGGAGAATATGGCCCGCTTCCTCAAGATGCCGCTGAGGGAGTTCTCCCGGGCCTGGGAGGAACCGGTGGAGATCTCCCAAACCTGTGCCATTTTCGGCGAAAGCGAGCTCATCGGCCACCTGCTGACGGGAGTGCCGCCGGTCCGGCTGGCCGCGGGGGTCAATGCCTCGGTGGCCCGGCGGGCTCTGGCCCTGGTGCGGCGCTATCCTCCGCTCCCTTTGGTTTTGGCGGGCGGGGTGGCCAAGAACCGGGCCCTGGTCACCCTGCTTAAGGCGGCGGGCCGACGGGTGTTGGTGCCGCCCTTCCCCCAGTTTCTCGGGGCCTGGGGCTGTTATCTGGAAGCCCGGCAGCGACTGGCCCAGGAGGCGGTCTCATGACCCTGCTCCCTCCGGACCACCCCCTGACCCGGCATTGCCGCCGGGTGCTGGGTGCAGGCGGAATCTCCCTGCCCCGGGAACTGCTGGTGGCGCGGCTGCCGGGTTCCCGGCCGGTCTTCCGCTTCAGTGCCATTGACGGCACCCCCCTGTTGGTGGGCAAATTCTTTGCCACAGTACCGCCGGACACGGCCCAGGACCGGGCCCTGGCGGCGGAATGGCAGCACTACCGGGAGGCCCCCCGCAGTGGATGCCCGGGAGGCCGGCTCCCCCGGGCCTGGGAACCGGCGCCGGAGCTGAAGCTGGGCCTGCTCCTGGAATATGTCCCCGGCCCGACCTTGGACGACTTTCTGGCCCGCAGCCGGGACTCAGTGGCGGCGTCCGCCGCCCTCCACGAGCGATTGGAGAGGCTGGCCCGGCTGTTGTCCTGGTTTCACACCTGGCCGGTGCCGCCGGCGCCGACAAGCCCCCTCCCGGCCTTTCTGTATCTGGAAAAACTGCGCGGCCAGCTCCTGGAACACGGCCTCCTGGACCTGGCCGGAAGCCGCTTTCTGGAGGAGGCCCCCACTGCCTGGGAGAAGCAATTTGCCGCCTGGCCGGACCGGCAGGTACTCCTCCATGGCGATGCCACCCCCACCAATTTCCTCTTCCCCGACGGGCGTGCCGTGGCCGTGGACCTGGAGCGCCTGCGCCTGGGGGACCGCCTCTTCGATTTGGGCTGGGTGGCAGGTGAGCTCCGGCACGCCTTCGCCTGGCGCTTCCGGGATCCCGCCGCCGCCGGGCCCTTCATCACCGCCTTTGTCCGCGCCTACCGGGAAGCGGTGGCGGGTGATGCCGCTTTCATGGAACGCCTGGAGTGCCTGACTCCGTTCTACATGGCCCTGGCCCTCTGGCGCATCGCCCGCAATACGTACCTTGCCTGGGAATACCGCCGCTTTCTGGTGGAAGAAGGCCTTTCACTCCTGGCCTCCCGTTAGGAGTCAGCCATGAAGACCGTGCTCATCATCGCCGGCTCGGACCCCGGCGCTGGCGCCGGCCTGCAGCAGGACCTGAAGACCGCCACGCTTTTAGGCACCTACGGCCTCACCGTGGCCACGGCGCTTACCGTCCAAAACACCCAGGGGGTGCAGGCGGTGCACCAGGTGCCCCCGGAGGTGGTGGCGGCGCAACTCAAGGCGCTGCTGGACGACTTCCCCGTCCAGGCCGTCAAAATCGGCATGTTGGCCACCGCCGCCACGGTGACGGCAGTGGCAACCATGCTGCGGCCATGGCTGGAGGGCCTTTGGCCTTCTCCCCCCGTCATCCTCGACCCGGTGCTGGCCGCCGGACAGGGCGGGGAGCTCCTGGAGCCCGCCGGGGTGGAGGCCATGGTGGCGGAGCTCTTCCCCCTTGCCACCATCCTCACACCCAACGTCCCCGAGGCGGCCCGGCTCACCGGCATGGACATTGACACGCCGGCGCACCTGGAGGAGGCGGCCCGGCGGCTTCAGGCCCTGGGCCCCACCTGGGTCCTGGCCACCGGCGGGCATCTTCCCGGCGAGCCGGTGGATGTCCTCACCGACGGCAAAAACGCCTGGCATCTCCCAGGGAAAAGACTGGCTGCGCCCCACCACCACGGCTCCGGGTGCCTGCTGGCCACCGCCCTGGCGGCCCACCTGGCAAAGGAACTGTCCATCCCCGAGGCGGTGAACCGGGCCCGGGAGCTGGTGGCCGAGGCCCTGGCCCACGGCCTCCCTCTGGGACACGGCGTAGGGCCGGTGAACCCCTACGCCCCCTTCGCCCGGGAGGCGGCCCGCTTTGAGGTGCTCCAGACCCTGGCCGAAGCCGGGGCGCATCTCGTGCAGGAGGACATCTCCCCCCTCATCCCCGAAGTGATGAGCAACCTGGCCTACGCCCTCCCCTACGCCCGGGGGCCTGAGGATGTGGCCGCCTTTCCCGGACGCATCCTCAAAACCCCCACAGGCACCCATATCCCTTTGCCCCCCCAGTTCGGGGCCTCCCGGCACCTCGCAGCCATTGTCCTCACCGCCACGGCCCGCCGACCCCACCTCCGGGCCGCCCTCAACCTGAAACTCATCCCCGGCATTGCGGAGCTGGCACCCCTGCTCCACTTCAAGGCCGCCTCTTTCGACCGAACCCTCGAACCCCCGGAAGTCAAGGCCCGGGAAGGCAGCACCCTGGCCTGGGGAGTGGCCTCCGTGCTGGACACCCTCGAGCCCTGGGAACCCCCGCCGGACCTCATCTACGACCACGGCGAGGTGGGCAAAGAACCCATGCTCCGAATTTTGGGGGAAACGCCCATGCAGGTGGCGGAAAAAGCCCTGGCCCTGAAACAGGCCCTCCGCATCCAGGGACGGGTGTGAGGTGAGGTATTTGGGAGAGGGGGCCAGGGGGCAGTGGCCCCCTGCCCCCTCTCCCAAGCCCTCTCCCCCAACCCCATCTAGGGGGTTGGGTGGGGAGTGTGAGGGGAGGGCGGGGGAGCCACCGCTCCCCCGGCCCTCCCCTCACAGCTGACATCAGAGCTGCCGTTCCTTGAGGACGCCCAGGCCTTTGGCCTCTTTGATGGCGGCGTGGGCGGCGGCCATGCGGGCGATGGGGATGCGCATGGGGGAGCAGGAGACGTAGTTCAGGCCGATGCGGTGGCAGAACTCGATGGCCTGGGGTTGGCCGCCGTGTTCGCCGCAGATGCCGATCTTCAGATCCGGCCGGGTCTGGCGGCCTTCGGTGACGGCGATCTGCATGAGTCTGCCCACGCCCAGCTCGTCCAGGATTTCGAAGGGGTTGTGCAGGAGGATGCCCTCGGTGTTGTAGATGGGGAGGAATTTGTTTTCCGCGTCCTCCCGGGAGAAGGAGAAGGTCCCCTGGGTGAGGTCGTTGGTGCCGAAGGAGAAGAATTCGGCCACGGTGGCGATGCGGGCGGCCCGGAGGCAGGCCCGGGCGATCTCGATCATGGTGCCGAACTTGTATTTGATCTTGACGTTATAGCGTTTCTCCACTTCCTGGTGGATGGCTTCCACCCGGGGTTTGACCCAGACCAGCTCCTGGACGGTGCAGACGTTGGGCACCATGATCTCCGGGCGGACGTCGATCTTTTCCCGGAGGGCCAGGGCGGTGGCCTCAAAGATGGCCTGGATCTGCATGTCGTAGATCTCCGGGAAGGAGATGCCGCAGCGCACGCCCCGGTTGCCCAGCATGGGGTTGTATTCGTGCAGCACCCGAACCCGGCGGAGGAGCTTCTCCTTTTCCTCCAGGAGCTTCTGGTCCAGCCGTTTGGCCCGGAATTCGGCGAATTCCCGGGTCATGGACTCGAGGCTGGGGATCTGTTTGGTGACCTCCGGGTCCAGCATGGCGATGCCGCCGGGGATCTGGTCCAGGCCGGACATGATGCGGGTGAATTCCCGGAGGCGGTTGAGGTCGCTCACCAGCTCCTCCAGGGTGGGGAGGAATTCATGCAGGGGCGGGTCCAATAGCCGGATGGTGACGGGAAGCCCGTCCATGGCCCGGAAGATTTCCAGGAAATCTTGGCGCTGCATGGGCAGGAGCTTGTCGGCCCAGCGTTTGCGTTCCTGGGGGGTGTCGGCCAGGATCATGTTGCGCATCAGGGGCAGACGGTCCGCCTCATTGAACATGCGCTCGGTGCGGCACAGGCCGATGCCTTTGGCGCCGTGGCTCCGGGCCTTGATGGCCATGTCCGGGGTGTCGGCGTTGGCCCAGACTTCCAGGCGGGCGTGGCGGTCGGCCCACTCCATCAGGGTCTTCAGGTCCTTGGGGAGCTCCGGGTCCAGCATGGGCACGGCGCCCAGGTAGAGCTTGCCGGCGGTGCCGTCAATGGTGACGATATCCCCTTCCCGGATGACCACGTTGCCCACCCGGGCTTCCCTCAGTTCATAATTGATGTCCAGGCCCTCGACGCCGGAGACGCAGGGTTTGCCCATGCCCCGGGCCACCACGGCGGCGTGGGAGGTCTTGCCGCCCCGGCTGGTGAGGATGCCCTGGGCGGCGAAGAAGCCGTGAATGTCCTCGGGTTTGGTCTCCACCCGGGTGAGGATGACCTTCTCCCCCTGGTGGCCCAGCGCTTCCGCCCGGTCGGCATCGAAGATGACTTTGCCGGTGGCCGCGCCCGGGGAGGCGGGGATGCCCACCGCCAGAGGCTCCTGCTTGAAGGAGGGGTCGATGCGGCGGTGCAGGAACTGCTCCAGCATGTCCGGGTCGATGCGCAAGAGGGCCTCCTCCTCGGTGATGAGGCCTTCCTTCACCATGTCCACCGAGGTTTTGCACAACGCCCAGGCGTTCATCTTGGCGTTGCGGGTCTGGAGCATGTAGAGCTTGCCCCGCTCGATGGTGAACTCAAAGTCCTGCACCTCCCGGTAGTGCTTCTCCAGAATGGTGCGCATCTTCTCCAGTTCCCGGTAGATTTCCGGCATGTCGGTGCGCAGCTCCCGGATGGGCCGGGGAGTGCGGATGCCGGCCACCACGTCCTCACCCTGGGCGTTGATGAGGTAGTCGCCGTAGAGCACGTTTTCGCCGGTGCCCGGGTCCCGGGTGAAGCCCACGCCGGTGGCGGAGTCGTTCCCCATGTTGCCGAAGACCATGGTGCAGATGTTCACTGCGGTGCCGTGGGCCATGTCCGGGGTGATCTTGAACTGCCGCCGGTAATCCACCGCCCTTTTTCCCATCCAGGACTTGAATACGCCCTCGATGGCGATGACCAGCTGGGCCCAAGGGTCCTGGGGGAAGGGCCGGCCGGTCTCCTTTTTGATGTATTCCTTGAAGCGCTCGCAGACTTCCTTTAAGGCCTCGGCGGAGAGCTCGGTGTCCACGTGGGCGTGGTATTTCTTTTTGATTTCCTCGAAGATCTCGTCGAAGCCTTCGTCCCGCACTCCCAGGCCGATCTTGCCGAAGAGCTGCAAGAAGCGGCGGTAGGTGTCATAAACGAAGCGCTCGTTCTGGGTGAGCTCCACCAGGCCTTTGGCCACCTCGTCGTTGAGGCCCAGGTTCAGGATGGTATCCATCATGCCGGGCATGGAGAGGGCCGAGCCGGACCGCACAGAAACCAGCAGGGGGTTTTTGGGGTCCCCGAAGCCCTTGCCGGTCTTTTTCTCCAGCGCTTCCATGTACTCATGCACTTCATTCATGAGATTTTCGGGGAAGCGGCCGTTTTCCAGGTAATCCACATTGGCTTCGGTGGTGATGACAAACCCTGGCGGCACCGGCAGGCCGATCTGGGTCATGGTGCACAGGCCCGCGCCTTTGCCCCCCAACAGCTTTTTGTTGGTGCCGTCCCCCTCTTCGAAGGCATAGCAATACCGCTTCTGTGTCATGTCCTTCTCTCCTTGTCCCTGATCCATGGCAGGTTGTGGCGGATAGGTTAGCGTTGTTTGTGAAAAATTTCAAAAAGAAAATCTCTCCCCGAAGCCGCCGATGGCGGCATTTCCGACAATAAATTTCCCTTTCTCAGGCCCCGGAGGGGGAAGGCAGGCTCAATTCCCCGATGGCCGCCATCAGGCGGTGGGTGAGGGCCTCTGCCAGCCCGGAGCGGGGGGCATACAAGGGGGGCCCCAGGCGCACCTGGGCCTCAAAGCCCACTTTCCGGGGCTGATAAGAAATCCCCACCGGCACAAAGGGCAAAGGATAAAAACCGTTCTTTTCCTGCAAGCCCAAAAGATATTGGATGAGGCGGTGTTTGCCGGGGCCCACCCGCCCGGGAACGTAGGTGCCTTCCGGAAAGAGAACGAGGTAAGATTTTTGGTCCAGAAGCGGCAGGAGTTGCCGGAAGGAGGACAGGGTGGCCCGGGGACTTTGCCGGTCCACCGGGATGCCGCCCAAGGCGCGCAAGAATTCCCGCACCAAGGGAGTGGTGAAGAGTTCCACTTTGGCGATGTAAAAGAGGGGCGGGGGCAGGGCCAGGCCTACCACCGGGATGTCCTCCCAGCGCTGGTGTTTGGGGCAGAGGACCGCCGGTCCCGGGGGCAAATACTCCAGGCCGTCCACCTTGACCCGCCAGATCCGGGCCCAGGTGTGGCGCAACAGACCCTGGCAGAGGCGGTAGAGGGTGGGGGAATGCATCACCGGGTCTCTTTTTCTGGCGGCGGCTTCGGTCCCGGATTCCAGGATTGTGGTCGGGTACGGCCAGATGGTGTTTAAGTCCTCTAACCCTGAGCTCAGCCCACTATTTTTCCGATATTATGCTAAAATCGGAACGACTGTCAACTTGTGTCCCCGGTCCGGAGGCGGAGCATGATCTACCTGGACTACAACGCCACCACCCCCATCGCCCCGGAAGTGGCCGCGGCCATGGCCCCTTACCTGGAGCGGGAATTCGGCAACCCCTCCAGCGATTACCCTCTGGGATGGAGCGCCAAACTGGCGATGGAGCAGGCCCGGCGCCAGGTGGCGGCCCTGATTGGCTCCCGGCCTGAGGAGATCGTCTTCACCGGCTGCGCCACGGAGGCTAACAATCTGGTGCTCAAGGGGGTGGCCTGGCATTTCAAGGGTGGCCAGATCATCACCACCGCGGTGGAGCACCCTGCAGTCCTGGCCCCCTGCCGCTGGCTGGCCACCCAGGGTTTTGAGGTCACGGTGCTGCCGGTGGACGGGGAGGGCCGGGTGGACCCGGACGACGTCCGCCGGGCGCTCACCCCCCACACCATTCTCATCAGCGTCATGCACGCCAATAACGAGACGGGAGCGCTGCAGCCGGTGGCGGAGGTGGCCGCCATCGCCCGGGAGGCCGGGGTCTGGTGCCACACCGACGCGGCCCAGAGTATGGGCAAGGTGCCGGTGGACGTGGAGGAGCTGGGGGTGGATTTCCTCACCCTGGCGGGCCACAAGTTTTACGCCCCCAAGGGGATCGGCGCCCTGTATGTCCGGCGGGAGCGGGAGCTCACCCCCTTGCTGCACGGCGGCGGGCAGGAGGGCGGGCGGCGCTCCGGCACCGAGAACGTGCCCCACATCGTGGGGCTGGGGGAGGCGGCCCGGCTGGCCCGGGAGCGTCTGCCGGAGGACGGTCCCCGGCTGCAGACCCTCCGGGATGACCTGCACCGCCGCCTGGCGGAGGGCTTCCCTGGCCTGCGCCTCAACGGGCCCCGGCGGGAGCGCCTGCCCAACACTCTGAACGTCTCTTTTCCGGGGCTGTCGGGCCGCAAGCTTCTGCAGGGCATTGCCGGGCTGGCGGCCTCGGTGGGTGCCGCCTGCCATGGGGAGGTGGAGACTCCCTCCGCCGTACTCTTGGCAATGGGCCTGACGCCGGAGCTGGCCTTGGCGGCGGTGCGTCTCAGTGTGGGGCGCTATACGACGGCAGAGGAGGTGGCCCAGGCCGCGGAGCTGCTCCTGGCCCGGGTGGAGGAGCTGCGGCAGAGGTAGCTGAAGGGCCGGAACGCCCGGCAGGAGAAGGGCACGGGCCGGCCTCTTCCTGAAAGAGTATGAAAAACGGGGATTCTGTCCGTGATTTCCGGGACCGGAATCCCCGCAGTGGCTGGATCATTCCCCAAGTCTCACCTGGCTTTTGTGAGGTTGCTTCCCGTTTGATGGGGTCAGGCATCCAATGTTCTGGGATTCGAAGGCTGTTATCCGGCTCTCTCGTTGTTGTTCCCTCTGTGATTTGTTCTTTGCCTCCAGGCCTCTCCACCTGATGCAGAGGCTTAGGCCTTTTCGGTGAGCATCTCCACGATGAGCTTGTTGGCCACCTGGGTGGTGTCCACGGTGTAGGTGCCTTTGTCCACGGAGTCCTTCAGGGCCATAACCTTTTCGGCGCGCACCTCCGGGGTTTCCTGGACGATCTGGGAGGCCTTGTGAAGCAGCCGGGCCTGGGGGGAGAGATGAATGACATCCACCCCGCGGGAGCCGGAGTCCGCCGGCGCCTGGGTGCGGGTGCCCTCCACCGCCTTGGTCTGGCCGGTGTGGATCTGCTCAATGCCGACGCCCGTAAGTTCGGTGATTTTCATAGGCAGCTTTTCCGTTATTCGTGACCGTACGTGACCGTAAAGGGGTAAGGGTCTTAACCAGCTTTCAGATGCGCAGCCGCCCCGCCGCCCTCCTCCCTGAGGCCGCCCCCCCTCTTATATCCCTTTATCGGTTGCGCTTCCGTAACACTTGAAAAATTTTCGATTTCAGGAGGGGTCCTCCCCCAGCCAGAGGTAAAAAAACCGGGGGCCCCACTC
Organism: Desulfobaccales bacterium; assembly: GCA_037481655.1. NCBI lineage: Bacteria > Pseudomonadati > Thermodesulfobacteriota > Desulfobaccia > Desulfobaccales > Desulfobaccales bacterium. The sequence goes on from JBBFLF010000001.1 coordinate 116,039, forward strand.
TAGAATTTCCGGGGCCAGGGAGTAGATGGTGGGCCGGTGGCTGCCGGGGCGGTGATAGACCACCACCCGGGCATCGGTGAGGCCGGCCCGCTCTCGGGCCAGGGTGAGGGCGTCATCCAGGTACCCCAGCCGGTCCACCAGCCCCAGGTCCTTGGCCTGGGCGGCGGTGAAGATGCGGCCGTCCGCCAAGGGACGCACCTGACGGGCCTCCAGCCCCCGCCCCTGGGCCACCACCTCCACAAAGCGGCCGTAAAAATCGGCGATGATGCCCTCCATGAGACGTTTTTCCTCGGGGGTGGCCGGCTTGAAGGGGGACCAGAAATCCTTGAACTGGCCGCTTTTTACCACCTCGGCCTCCACCCCCGCCTTATCCATCAGGCCCTTGAGGTTGGGCTTCAAGGCCACCACCCCGATGGAGCCGGTGATCCCGGTGGGCTGGGCCACGATGACATCTGCGGCCTGGGCCACATAATAGCCCCCGGAGGCCGCCACGCCCATGAGGGCGGCGATGACCGGCACCCGGTGCTCCCGCTTGAAGGCCAGAAGCTCGTGATGCATGAGGTCGGCGCCGCTCACCATCCCCCCGGGCGAGTTGATTCGCAGCACCACGGCCTTGATGCGGGGATCCTTGCCGGCTTTCTCCAGCTCCTCCTTGATCCGGGCGGCATCGGTGCCGCCGAAGAGGGACTTGAACCCCCGGCGGGGACTGTCGGTGAGCAGGCCGGAAATATCCATGAGGAGGATCTTGTCCCGGCCCCGGCCGGAGACCACCTTTTCCTTGAGGGGCTTCGGCTCCTCAAAGAGGTCCACCTTGACGGTGACGCAGCCCGCAAGGCAGCTCAACGCCAAGACCAGGAGAGGGAGTGCCTGTCGCCACCGCATGATGCGCCGCGCTTACCCGAGGGGAGGGCCTAGGGATGCCTGCCACCCCGCCATCCCTTCAGATTCTCCTCCTTCCCCTGATTTGCGGGCGGGGGAGTGGGTTTATGAGAGGGGGCCAGAGTCCATGCCCCTGGCCTCCGAAAATCTCTCGAAGCTCACCTTAGCGGATTTTGGACGGTGGCGCCAGGGCCTTTGGCCTCTTTCAGGAGAATTTCCGCCTTGCGGCGGTCTTCCGCCAGACCCTGGGGCCAGACGGGATGATCGGTGGCGGAGAGTACTGCCGAGAGGGCCTGCAGGGCCTCGGCTTTTCTCCCCAGCCGCAGGCAGGTCTCGGCCAAAAAGAGCTGGTTGGTGCTGGTTTTCGGGGCCAGATGCACGGCGCGGCGCAGATGGTCCAGGGATTTGCTGAGATCCCCCACCGAGATGGGCCAGGGCGGGGCCTCGCTGTAAAGGCGCCCCAGTACCCGGTGGGGACCGGCCTGATCATAGGCGGGGTCCAGGGCGGCGGCCCGCTCCAGGCGCGCCTCGATCTCGGGAAGCATCTTCAAGGCCCGACCGGCCCCGCAGGTCTTGGCGGTGCCGCAGAGGGTGAGGGAGGACCAGTAATAGCCTTCCACCCGGTCGGGGTGCTCGGTGAGGAGGAGCTCCGCGTAGTGACGCCCCTTTTCCAGATAGACCTCCCGCCGGGGCGGGGGCAGGTGCTCCGCCAGGAGGAAGGCCGTGCGGGCCAGACGGGCCAGGACCTGGGGCCGGTCCGGGCCGCCGGACAAAAGCTTGAGCTCGCCTTGGCTCAGCTCCTCCTGCCAGCGGGCCAGGGCGGCGGTCAGATCGGTCTCTGATCCGGAGGTCGTCGCCAGGTGGCGGGGACCGGTGCACGACCAGATAAGACAAAGCAGGACCAGATATGCCAGGGACCACAAACGCGCTGGGGCGGGAGAAGGACCAGCCGGTGATGCGGGGGTGTTCATGTCCACTAGAATAACAATCAGGCACGGGAAAGCAAGCTATGCTCTGAGAACCGTGGGCTGGCGAGGCAGCCCCATGGGAGGCATCTCCGGCTTTTCCTCTCCCTTGAAGAAAAACCTTGACAGACCGGCCTCAGATGATACAAACATTTATCTTTGGGTTCCTGTGGAAGCCCAAGCCGAGGCGCGTCCCCAGGCCGGGGCGGCAAAGGCCAGGCAATTTGACTATGGGAGGGGGGAGACATGAATGCCCGGCGTGCGGGTGAAGCCCAATGAGCCCTTCGAGGTGGCCCTGAAGCGCTTCAAAAAGCAGTGCGAAAAGGCCGGGATCCTCTCTGAGATTCGCAAGCGGGAACACTACGAGAAACCGAGCATCAAGCGCAAGAAGAAGATTCTGGCGGCCAAGAAACGGGCCTTGAAGAAGCTGCGCAAGCTCGAGAGCCATTCATGAGCACCTTGCTGGAGAGACTGGATCAGGCTTTCAAAGAGAGCCTGAAAGGCCAGCAGGAGGTGGCCCTGTCCACTTTGCGGATGCTCAGGACCGCGCTCAAGAACCGCCAAGTGGAATTGCGCCGGCCGCTCACGGACGCAGAGGTCCAGGCGGTCATTGCGGCTCAGGTCAAGCAACGGCGGGAGGCCATCGCCGAGTACACCAAAGCCGGCCGCATGGATTTAGCTCACAAGGAAGAGGAGGAACTCCGGTTCCTCCTCTCTTTTTTGCCGCCCCAGCTCTCCGAGGCCGAGCTGGAGGCGGAGATCGACCGCATCATCGCCGAGGTGGGGGCGTCCTCGGCCAAGGATCTGGGGAAGGTCATGAAAGCCGCCATGGCCCAGCTCACCGGCCGGGCGGAAGGCAAGCTGGTTCAGGAGATCGTCCGGCGACGGCTCGGCTCCTGAGGAGCATCGCCACAGGGGGGATGGCGAGGCATGCCGGATAAGACCTTGGCTGCCCTGGAGTTTCCGGAACTGGTGCGGGTCCTGCAAGGGTTCGCGGTCTCCCGCCTGGGCAAGAACTTTCTCGCCACCCTCACGCCCACCGCCGATTTTGCCGCCCTGCAGCAGAAATTCCAGGAAATCCGGGACCTGAAAGACCTGGAGGACCGGGCCGGCGACCTGCCGTTAAGCGAACTGCCTGATCTTACCCTGTGGCTGCGCCGGGCCGCCCGGCCGGGAAGTCTCCTCCCCCCCGAAGCCTTCAATGACCTGTTGTTGGTTATCCGCCGGGCCGGGGATGTGCGCCTCCATCTGGACCAAAGCCCCCCGGAGAGCACCCTGCGCCGCCTCCTCCTCGGTCTGCATCCTCTGCCGGAGCTGCGCCAGGCCATCCTCACGGCGGTGAGCCCCCACAACTTCCTTTTGGACAGCGCCTCCCCGGAGCTGGCCCGGGTGCGCCGGGAGCTGGCCGCCACCCGGGAGCACCTGCAGCGCTTCATCAAGCAGCGCTACTTCAGCTCCCCCCGGCTGGAGGCAGTGCAAAGCCCCGTCATTTCCCAGCGCGGCGGCCGCTTTGTCATCCCGGTAAAGGCCGACCATCGGGGGGCCATCCCGGGCATCATCCACGATCAGTCCCAGACCCGGGCCACCCTCTTTGTGGAACCCCTGGAGATCGTGGAGCAGAACAATGCCTTAAACCTCCTCAGTTCCCAGGAAAAGCGGGAGGAGGAGGCGGTTTTGCGCCGGCTCACGGACCTGGTGCGGGCCTACCGGCCCCAGATCGAGGAGACCCTGGCGGCCTTGGCCGAGCTGGACGCCCTGGCCGCCAAGATCCGCTTTGCCCGGGCTTTTCAGGCTCGGGAGCCCCTGCTCCGCAGCACCGGCGGGGTGGATTTTCGCCAGGCCCGGCATCCCCTGCTTTTGGCCCAGCGCCTGCAGGACCCTGCCGCTCCCCCGGTGGTGCCCATTGATCTGCGCTTGATGGGGGATACCCGGTTCCTGATCATCTCCGGGGCCAATGCCGGCGGCAAGACCGTGGCCTTGAAGACCCTGGGCCTGCTCACCCTCATGGTGCAGTGCGGCCTGCCTGTCCCGGTGGCCGAGGGCTCCAGTTTCGCCCCCTTTGACCAGGTCTTTGCCGACATCGGCGACCCCCAGGACCTGGCCCAATCTTTGAGCACCTTTTCCGCCCATTTAAAAAGGGCCCTGGAGATGCTGGCCCAACTGCCGCCCAAGGCCCTCATCCTTTTGGATGAGCTGGGGACCGCCACCGACCCCACCGAAGGCGGTGCTTTGGCCCTGGCGCTGCTTAGGGCCTTTTACCGCCGGGGGGCCTGGGGGGCGGTGACCACCCATCTGCCCCTCATCAAGGCCTTCGCCGGCCGGGAGCCCGGTTTCGAGAATGTGGCGGTGGTCTTTGATGATAAGACCCGGCGGCCCACCTACCGGCTGGCCTATGGGGTGGTGGGGGCCAGCAACGCCCTCACCATCGCCCGGGAGCTGGGCCTGGACCCGGCCATCCTGGCGGAGGCGGAATCCTACCTGGACTCCGAGGAGCTCAAGGCTTACCGCCTGCTGGCGGAGGTGGAGGCGGCCCAGGAGCGCCTCACCCGCCGGGAGCAGGAACTGGCGGCCCGGGAAGCGGAGCTGATGGCCCGGGAAGCGGAGCTGGCCGCGGCCCGGCAGCGCCTGGAGGAGACCCGCCGGCGCCTGACCGAAGAATTGCAGGCCGAGGCCCGGGCCCGCATCCGTCGGGCGGAGGCCGAATTCAAGGACATCCTGCAACGCCTGCGGGATAAGGAAGCCTCCTGGGGACGGCTCCGTCAGGAACTCTCCGGTCGGGCTAAGGAGCTGGTGGCCGACCTGACGCCGCCGGAGGTGGCCGCGCCGGAGCCGGTCAGTTTCCGCGTGGGGCAGCGGGTCTTTCTGCCGGCCCTCAACCTCACCGGCGAGGTGGTGGGCCCGGCGGGCAAGGATGGCCGTCTGACGGTGAGGGTGCGCCAGGTCAAGCTCAAGGTGCGGCCCGAGGAGATGACCCCCGCAGCCGGCGAGGGCGCTCCGGAGGTCCGGGTCCCGGGGACCTATCAGGTCGCCCCGGGGCATCTCCCCCGCCTGAACATCGTGGGGCTCAGGGTGGAGGAGGCCCTGCCTTTGGTGGACCGCCTGCTGGACCAGGCCATCTTGCAGGGCCAGGAACGGGTGGATATAATTCACGGCACCGGCACCGGCCGCCTGAAAGCGGCCGTCCATGAGCATCTGAAGCATCATCGGGCGGTGAAGGCCATCCACGGGGACATCAACCCCGGGGTGACGGAAGTGGAACTGAAGGACTGACAACGGGTGACACCCCCATGGTTCTGGCCTTGCCAAGGCCTCTCCTTGCCTGGAACCGATGCTCCACCGGCATGGAGCGGCAGCGACCGTGCCCATTTTCCATGAGTACTGAGACCATTTATCAGGCTGTGCTTGCCGTCTGCCGCCGCCGCCTGGACCTCCGGCCGGAAGTGGGAGGGCTGTCCCATTTGGACATGGGCGCTGGCCGCGGCCGTCTTACCCGCCTCATTCAAGAAGAGTTCAAGACGGCCTCCCAGGCCTGCGATTGCAATGTCCAGCGCTTTGCCCCCAGCGATATCCCTGTTCGCCAGGTGGACCTCAATGCCCAGACGCTCCCCTATCCGGAAAATTCCTTTGACTTGATTACTTGCACCGAGGTCATCGAACATCTGGAAGACCACCGCCGGCTGGTGCGGGAGATTTTCCGCCTTCTCAAACCCGGCGGTCTGGTCATCCTGACCTCCCCTAATATCCTGAATGTCAAATCGCGCCTAAGATTTTTCTGTTCCGGTTTTTACAATCTTTTCGGTCCCTTGCCGGTATGCCTGCAGGAAGTCCACCAAACCTCGGGCCACATCAACCCCATCACTTACTTCTACCTGGCCCATGCCCTTCTGAACGCCGGTTTTTCCGAGATCGAGGTGGATATCGATAAAATGCAGCGCACTTCCATTTTTTTAACCATTATTTTCGCCTTTCCCCTGGTGTTGGGGTGGTTGGCTTTTCTCCGGGCTGAAAAGTATCGCTACCAAACATTCACCCCGGAAAATTGGCCTCATGTGGCGCGGCACTTCAGCTGGCAGGTGTTGACCGGAAGGACTATCATAGTCTCCGCCCGCAAGTCCGGGTAGTTCCGCCCAGGCAGGGTGGTCCGGGCAATTTTGGGGTTCGGTGAGCCCATTGCGGCGGTAGCCGGGCCGGGCAGGATCTCCAGCCAGTCGTTAGGCTGATAGAGTTTGCATGGCTCCGTACATCCCGGAAGACAAGCTCCTGGAGATCAAAGAGGCCGCCGCCATCGACGAGGTGGTGGGGCAGTACGTCAAGCTCACCCGCCGCGGCCGCAACCTGGTGGGCCTGTGCCCCTTTCATCCCGACAGCAAGCCCTCCTTCACCGTCTCCCCGGAACGGGGCATCTTCTACTGCTTCGGCTGCGGCGCCGGGGGCAATGTCATCTCCTTCCTCATGCAGCACCTGCGCCTCAGCTTCCCCGAGGCGGTGGAGGAGCTGGCCCGCCGCTATCACATCCCCTTGAACCTCAAAGACGTGGGGCCCGAAGGGGCCAGGCAGGCCAAGAGGCGCCGCACCCTCCAGGACCTTAACACCGAGGCGGCGGCCTTTTATCAGCGGAGCCTGGCCGGGCCCGGCGGCGCTCCGGCCCGGGAGTATCTGGCCCGCCGGGGCCTCACCGCCGAAGTGGTGGAGGCGTATCAGCTGGGCTATGCCCCGCCGGAATGGGAGGCCCTGAGCCGGCACCTGCAAGGCAAAGGCTTCCCCCTGGAGCTGGCTGTGGAGGCGGGACTGGTGCTCCCCCGGGCCTCCGGGGGCGTCTATGACCGCTTCCGGGACCGGGTGATGTTTCCCATCCACGACCGCCAGGGCCGGGTGGTGGCCTTCGGCGGCCGGATCCTGGGGGAGGGCGAGCCCAAATACCTCAATTCCCCGGAAAGCCCTCTCTTTGCCAAGGGCAGGCTCCTCTATGGTCTGCCCCAGGCAGCGGCCGCCTTGCGCCGGGATGACCTGGCCCTGGTGGTGGAGGGCTATCTGGACCTGCTCTCCTTGCGGGTGCACGGCGTTGAGCCGGTGGTGGCCACCCTGGGCACCGCCCTCACCCGGGAGCATGTGCGCCTCTTGAAAAGCCAGGTCTCCCGGGTGGTGCTGGTCTTTGACGGCGATGCCGCAGGGGCCCGGGCCATGCTCCGGGCCTTTCCCCTGTTTGCCGCCGAATCCCTGGCGGTGCGGGTCCTGGTGCTCCCCGCCGGGCAGGACCCCGACGATTATGTCCGCGCCCATGGCCCGGAGCTCTTCCGCCGGCCCTGGGAGGCGGCCCAGCCGTGGTTTAGCTACCTCCTGGAAACCCTCCTGGCCACGTATGGCCGGGAGGTGGAAGGGGTGGTGCGCCTCATCGCCGAGCTCAAGCCCTATCTGGCCGCGGTGGCCGACCCGGTGGAGCAGGACCTGTGGCTGCGGCAGGCGGCCGCCCGCCTGGGGGTGGAGGAGGCGAGTCTGCGCCGCTCTCTCGCCCAGGCGGTGCCGCCGGCGGCCTCCCGGCTGCTTCCCGCCCAGCACCTCAGTGTCAGTCTGGAGCGCAATTTCCTCAAATGGATCCTCAGCCAGCCCGAGGCGGTGAGCTTGGCGGAGCTGGAGGAGTGGGCCGGCGACTTTGAGGCTCCGGAGCTCAGGGAGCTCATGGAGCGCATCCTCGCCGTTACCCGGCGGTATGGGCATCTGGATCTCAGCCTGCTCCTGGAGCAGGTGGAAGAAGACGGCCGGCGCCAGCTTCTTTTGGCGCTGGCTTTCGGGGAGGAGGAGTTTGACGGGGTCTCGGCAGGACCCTTGCGGGAGGAGTGGCGGCATGCCTTTCTGCGGCGCCGGCTGAAAAAGATGCAGGCGCAATTGAAAGAGCAGCTGGCCCGGGCCGCAGCCGATCCGGCTGCCGGCGACCTGATGGCCCTGCAGCTCAAAAAGCAGGAGGTGGACCGACAGTTGGCAGCCTTAAGAGAGCAAGGGTGTGCGGGAGGAGAATCTGGATGAACAAGGGGAAGGGAATCGATGTCTTGCACGATCTGATGCCCGTCGGGGGGGAGGATGGCATGCTGGTCATGGACGATTTGAATGATTCTCTGGCGTCCGACTGTTTCCTGAATGAACCCGTCAAGGACATGCTCCTCTTTGGCGACCTGGACCTCCCGGCGTCGGAGGCTGCCCCCGGCTTGGCCCTGCCCGGCGCCATGGAACTGGAGGACGGGGAGACGGACCTCAGCCTGGAAACCGACGGCACGGCCAAACTGGATGACCCCGTGCGCCTATACCTTAAGGAGATGGGGATGGTCTCCCTCCTTACCCGGGAAGGTGAGGTGGAGATCGCCAAACGCATCGAAGAGGGGGAGAGGGAGGTGCTCCACGCCCTCCTGGAAGTGCCCTTGGCCTTCCGGGAGATCATGCACCTGGTGAATCGTCTGGAACAGGAGCGGCTGTCCGCTGACGGGGAACTGGATGAATTCGGGGAGGGCGATCCCGAGCTGGACGAAACCACCCAGCGCACCCGCCTGCTGAAGGCCGTTCAGAAGATCCGGCAGCTGGAAGCCCAGCTCAAAGAGATTCACCAAGAGGCCAACCGCCGGGGGGCCGACCCCGCCCAGCGTCCGGCCCGGGAGCAGCAGGCAAAACAGGTGCGGCAACGGCTGGCGGAGGCCCTGAAAAGCTTGCGGCTGGAGCCGCAGCATTATCAGGGCATCCTGAGCCGCCTGGGAGAACTGGGTCGGAAAATGGAGGAACATCTCAGCCGGCAGCGGGAACTCCTCAAGGCCGCGGGGCTCTCCGCCACCCGTTTCCGCACTATGGTGCGGGACCTCAAACAGGGTCGCGTCACAGAGCTGGGAAATCCCCTCACCGCGGAAGAGCTGAAGGAGCTGCACGAGAAGTGGCAAGCGGAGCAGCAGAGCCTGCGGGCCCTGGAAAAAGAGATGGGTCTGTCGGCTACCAAGGCCCAGGCCGTTTTGGCCCGTATCCGCCGGGGGGAAGCCCAGGCCGATAAGGCCAAACGGGAGTTGGTGGAGGCCAACCTGCGCCTGGTGGTCTCCATCGCCAAGAAATACACCAACCGGGGCTTGCAGTTCCTGGACCTCATCCAGGAAGGCAACATCGGCCTGATGAAGGCGGTGGAGAAGTTTGAGTATGAGCGGGGCTACAAGTTCAGCACCTACGCCACCTGGTGGATCCGCCAGGCCATCACCCGGGCCATCGCCGATCAGGCCCGCACCATCCGCATCCCCGTTCATATGATCGAGACCATCAACAAGCTCATCCGCACCTCCCGCTATCTGGTGCAGGAGATCGGCCGGGAGCCCACGCCCGAGGAGATCGCGGAGAAGATGGAGTTTCCCCTGGAGAAGGTGCGCAAGGTCCTCAAGATCGCTAAGGAGCCTCTCTCCCTGGAGACCCCCATCGGCGACGAAGAGGACAGCCACCTGGGGGATTTCATTGAAGACAAGAAGATCTGCACCCCCATGGAGGCGGTGGTGAGCCTCAATTTGGCGGAGCAGACCGCCCGCATGCTGGCCACGCTCACCCCTCGGGAGGAGAAGGTGCTGCGCATGCGCTTCGGCATCGGGGAAAAGAGCGACCACACTTTAGAGGAGGTGGGGCGGGATTTTGAGGTCACCCGGGAGCGCATCCGCCAGATCGAGGCCAAGGCGCTGCGGAAGCTCAGGCACCCCTCCCGCAGCACGAGGCTCAAGAGCTTCATGGAAAGTTGAGATCCTGAGACCCTTGCCCGCCCATAAAAGGGCGGCCAGCGAGGGAGGCAGAGAAGGGGGAAGGTTTTCGGAATTTCGGCCTTCCTCGGGTCTCGAGCCACTCACAGAAGGAACCGGAAAGCCTTTCCAGGGCCGGGGTTGAAAAGCCCCGGCCCCCGCTTTTCCGGGCAGGGTAAACTTTTCCCCTTTGCCCCCTTGTTATGATGGAAGTGAAAGATTAAAATTTAGTAAGTTCGTGCGGGGGCCCATAGCTCAGCGGTGAGAGCAACCGGCTCATAACCGGACGGTCCCTGGTTCGAATCCAGGTGGGCCCACAGGCTCTATGGAGGAACGAAAAACCTTTCAGGTCCCGGGATATACGCGGCTCTCGGGGAGAGTCAATGTGAGGGGTGCAATGTAAGCACCCCTCTTTCTTTTGCACCAATGGCGATTTCTCTCAAGGATCTCCTGAACTGCCTGGATGAGGCCTGGCCCTTTGCCTGGGCGGCGCCCGGCGACCGGGTGGGCCTCCTGATAGGCAGCCCCTCCAGGCAGGTAAGCCGGCTCCTGGTGGCCCTGGAGGCGAGCGAGGCGGTGGTGGCGGAAGCCCGGGAGCTTAAGGCCGACATCCTCCTCACCCACCATCCCCTCCTCTACGCGCCGGTGGCGGAGATTCGGGAGGACCGGCCCGCCGGGCGCCTCCTGACCCAGGTCATCCGGGCCGATCTGGCGGTGGTGGCCTGTCACACCAACCTGGATGTGGCCCCTGGCGGCCTGAATGACTTTCTGGCGGCGCGCCTGGGGCTCACCGGGGCCGTGCCCCTGGCTCCCCAGGGGCGGGATCCCTGGCTGAAACTGGCCGTGTTTGTGCCCGTGGGCTATGAGGACCGGGTGCGGGCGGCCCTCTTCGACGACCGGGTGGGGGTCATCGACCGCTACTCCCATTGCTCCTTCGCCGCCCGGGGGCAGGGCACCTATCTGCCGGAGGAGGGCGCCCGACCCTGGCGGGGAGAGGTGGCCCGGCTGGCCCGGGCCGACGAAGTGCGCCTGGAGGTGCTCCTCCCCGAAAGCCGCGCGGCTGCCGCGGTGGCCCGGATGAAAGCCGCGCACCCCTACGAAGAGGTGGCCTATGATCTCTACCCCCTGAAGAACCCGGCCCCACCCCTCGGGTTCGGGCGGGTGGGGGATCTCCCGGCGCCCCGGAGCTGGGAGGAGCTGGTGGCCCAGGTGCGGGAGATTTTTTCCGTGACCGGCCTGAGGCTCTGGGGCCGACCGCCGGCGGCGGTCCGCCGGGTGGCGGTCTGTGGCGGCAGCGGCGGCGAGCTTATAAACGCCGCCCGGGAAGCGGGGGCCCAGGTGTTCATCACCGGGGAGGTGCGCCACCACCAGGCAGTCCCCGGGTTTTTGGAGGACTTTGCGGTGCTGGAGGTGGGCCATTTCGCCAGCGAGGTGGTCTTTATGCCGGCGTGGGCCGACGACCTCAGGCGCCGCCTGGCGGCAAAAGATGTGGCGGTGGACATCCAGGTATCCTGCCGGGAGAAGCCGCCTTGTGTCATTTATCCGTCGTAGTGAATGCATCCCCTGAGATCAGGGGAATCGCACCAGGGCATGAAGCCCTGGCGTCGTGGTGATCAAAACGGAGGCCAAAACTCGTGTTGCCGGAATTACAAGCTTTGATTGACTTGCAGGAACTGGACAAAGAAATTGCCGGGGTGCAGCAGGCCCTGAGCCGCCTGCCCCAGGAGCTCACCGAGGTGCAGCAGATCCTGGCGGACCTCACCGCCGCGGTGGCGGCCAAGGAGGCGGAGCTGGAGGAACTGCGGCGGCGCCGCCGGGATCTGGAGGCGGAGGTGGCCGACCTGGAGGAAGGCATCCTCACCAGCCGCCGCCGGCTCATGGACATCAAGAGCAACATCGAATACAAAGCCATGCTCAAGGAGATCGCCTTCAAGGAGGACCAGCGGGACCAGAAAGAGACATTGGTCCTGGAGGTCCTGGAGCAGCTGGAAGCCGGCCAGCAGGAGTTGGCGGCCTTAAAAGCGCGTCTGGCGGAGCAGGAGGAGGTGGTGAAGCGGGTCGCCGGTGCCGTGGCGGCCGAAAGCGGCAAGCTGGAGGCGGAAGTGGCGGCCCTGGAGGAGAAACGCCAGGGTCTTCGTCAGTCAGTGCCCGCGGCGTTGCTCAAGCGCTATGAGTTCATCCGCAGCCGCAGAAACGGCAACGCCATCGCCGAAGTGCAGGAAGGGGTCTGCCTGGGCTGCCATATGAATATCCTGCCCCAGCAGTTCATTGACCTGCAAAAGGGGGAGGAGCTCCTGCAGTGCCCTCACTGCCAGCGCATCCTCTACTGGCTGGGGGAGCCGGAGGAAGAGCGGCCGGAGACCAAGACCAAGGCCGCCTCCCGCACGGCATGAGGGAGGACCCCCCTTCCTCCCCGGCCCCAAAGGCGGCGGTGCTGACGGCCCTGGCCGACACCCTGGACATCCCGGCGGTGCTGGCCCGCTTTTACCTCACCCAGGAGCAGCTCCGGGAGCTGCTGAAAGAGGCCGCATCGTCTTTAAAGGAACGGGAGACTGGAGCATGGCGCCTCTATGTGGATGGCGCCTCCCGGGGCAACCCTGGCCCGGCCGGCGCCGGTGTCGTCCTCTTAGACCCGGCTGGGCAGGTGGCGGCGGAGGCCTCCCGTTTCCTGGGCCGCACCACCAACAACGTGGCGGAGTACCAGGCCCTGCTCCTGGGCTTGGAGCTGGCCCGCCGCCACGGCGTGACATACCTGGAGATCTTTGCCGACTCGGAACTGCTGGTGCGCCAGCTCACCGGCCGCTACCAGGTCCGCAGCCCCCACCTGAAACCCCTCTACCAGGCGGCGCGCCAGGCCTTGACGAGCATCCCCGCCTGGCGCCTCACCCATGTGCCGCGACAGCAGAACCAAGCCGCCGACCGTTTGGCCAACGCGGCCATTGACCAGGCCAAGGCCGGGCGCTAAAATATAATTAGCGGAGCAGGCCAGATGATCGCCGGTCGCGCCTGGCCGCGGCCGGAGGAAAGTCCGGGCTCCACAGGGCAGGGCGCTGGGTAATCCCCAGGGGGGGCGACCCCACGGAAAGTGCCACAGAAACCAGACCGCCGTGGTACGTCCACGGTAAGGGTGAAAGGGTGAGGTAAGAGCTCACCGGTGCCGGTGGCGACACCGGCAGCCAGGAAAACCCCGCCCGGAGCAAGACCAAATAGAGGAGCGCTCGAGGGTGGCCCGCCCGATGCTCCCGGGTAGGTCGCGCGAGGCCCCGGGCAACCGGCGGCCCCAGAGGAATGATCATCACCGGCTCCACGCCGGCACAGAACCCGGCTTACGGCCCGCTCCGCGGTTGGGCTTGTTGGGGAGGGGGCCAGGGGTTATTAACCCCTGCCCCCTCCCCAATGCCCCTCCCCCAACCCCATATGGGATTGGGAGGGGGCATGGGGGAGGGCAAGGGTCTGTGACCCTTGGCCCTCCCCCATAAACTCCCATGACATGACACCCCCATGAACCCGACCAGTGTGGTGTTGCCCGCCGCCAAGCCGGCTCCGGCCCCGTATCTCTCCGTGGTCATTCCGGTCTTCAATGAAGAGGACAATCTGGAGGAGTTGGGCCGCCGGCTGTTGGCCACCTTGACTCAGGACGGCCGCCCCTTTGAGATCATCCTGGTGGATGACGGCTCCACCGATCGCTCCTGGGAGCTCATCACCGCCCTTCATGAACGCCATCCGGAGGTCGTCCGGGGCATCCAGTTCCACCGCAATTTCGGGCAGCACGCCGCGGTCTTTGCCGGGCTGGCCGCGGCCCGGGGCCAGGTGGTGGTGACCCTGGACGCCGATCTCCAGAACCCCCCCGAGGAGATTCCCAAGCTGGTGGCCAAGATCGAAGAGGGCTATGACGCCGTGGGGGGCTGGCGGGAGAACCGCCAGGACTCCTGGCTCAGGCGCCTGCCTTCCCGACTGGTGAATTTCATCATGAGCCGGGTGACCGGCGTGCCCTTACGGGATTACGGCTGCATGCTGCGGGCCTATCGCCGGGAGGTGGTGGACAGCATCAACCGCTGTCATGAGACCTCCAGCTTCATCCCCGCCCTGGCCAACCTCTACGCCCGGCGGGTGACGGAGATCCCCGTGGCCCACGCCCCGCGCACGGCCGGGGTCTCCAAATACAACCTCTTCAAGCTCCTGCGCCTCAATTTCGACCTGATGACCGGCTTTTCCAACTTCCCCATCCACCTGGTGGGGGTGTTGGGCATCCTCATTGCCTGCATGGGGCTGGGCTTCGGGTTGTTCCTCTTCATCCGCCGGTTCCTGGTGGGGCCGGAGGTGGAGGGGGTCTTTACCCTCTTTGCCATCCTCTTTGTCTTTGTGGGCTTGAACACCTTCGGCCTGGCGCTCATCGGCGAGTATGTGGGCCGCATCTACCGGGAGGTGCGGGCCCGGCCCCGCTATGTGGTGCGCCAAGAGCTGGGGGGCGGCCAGGAAAATCAGGATGGCCATCAGTGAGGTCAATTCCCCGACCTTGAACTAAGGGTTGGGGGGTGGACTGGAGAGAGAGGGGGCAGGGGTTCACCGCATGCGGCTGTTGTTCTTCGGCTATCACAATGTGGGCTATTTTTGCCTCCAGGTGCTCCTCGAGCTTTGCCGGGAGCTGGGCGACGAAATCGCCGCGGTGGTGACCCACGCCGACAATCCCCGGGAGAACCTCTGGTTCGCCTCCGTCCGGGACCTGGCCCACCGCCATCACCTCCCCGTGTACCAGCCCGAGGACCCCAACGACCCCGACTTTGTGGCGGCGATGACCAGGCTTCAGCCGGATTTCCTTTTTTCCTGCTATTACCGGCACATGCTCAAGGCGCCCCTGTTGGCGCTGCCGCGGTTCGGGTCCCTCAACCTGCACGGCAGCCTCCTCCCCAAGTACCGGGGGAGGGTGCCGGTGAACTGGGTGCTGGTGCACGGCGAGACCGAAACCGGAGTCACCCTGCACTACATGGAAGAGAAGGCGGACCGGGGCGACATCGTGGCCCAGGAGCGGGTGCCCATCGCCCCCGACGACACGGCCTACACCCTCTTTGCCAAGATCACCGCAGCTGCGGCAGAACTTATGCGCCGGGCCTACCCCAGGCTTCGGGCCGGCACTGCGCCGCGGCTCCCCCAGGACCATTCCCAGGCGTCTTATTTCGGCGGCCGCCGACCCGAGGACGGCCTCATTGACTGGCAGCGCCCCGCTCAGGAGATCTACAATCTGGTGCGGGCCGTCACCCATCCATATCCCGGGGCCTTCACTTTTCTTCAAGGTCGCCGCCTCTTCGTCTGGTGGGGCCGGCCGCTGCCGGACTTTGACCTGACCGGCCGCCGGCCAGGAGAGATCGTGGCGGCCCTGCCCGGCCAGGGGCTGGTGGTGGCCACCGGCGGGGGTGGGTTCCTCCTGGAGCGGGCCCAGTTCGAGGGGGAGCCGGAATTCTTGGGACCGGTGTGGGCCCTCTTCACCCACCTGGTGGGCGCCCGCCTGGGGGAATAAGGGGAAAGGGCGGCCTTCGGGAAAATCTGCCCGCAAAACCCCTCTGAAATACCACCCTCAGCCCTCACCCCACCCACCCACTGTCCTTTCCCGGAAAATCGGCTATAATGCAACTGGCCCGCCCACCGGGCCGGAGGGCGTGTATCACCCCCCTTCCGCAGGGAAAGGGTGGATACTTATCTCAGGTAATCACAGAGACCCCGGGTTTGGGCCCGGCAATTAACCTTGCAGACAATCTTATGAAAATTCTTATCTTAGGCGTCAACGGCTTCATCGGCAATGCCCTGGTGCGGCGCATCCTGGCCACCCGGGACTGGGAAGTCTTCGGCATGGACCTCTACGCCAACAAGATTGCCGAGGTCCTGGATCACCCCCGCTTCCATTTCCTGGAGGGCGACATTGCCATCAACAAGGAGTGGATCGAATACCACATCAAGAAGTGCGATGTGGTGCTGCCCTTGGTGGCCATCGCCACGCCCATGACCTATGTGAAAAAGCCCCTGGCGGTCTTTGAGCTGGACTTCGAGGAGAACCTGCGCATCGTCCGCCAGTGTGTCAAATACGGCACCCGCATTGTCTTTCCCTCCACCAGCGAAGTCTACGGCATGTGCACCGACCCGGAGTTTGATGAGGACCAAAGCCCCCTGGTGCTGGGGCCCATCCACAAGCAGCGCTGGATCTACTCCGCCAGCAAGCAGCTTCTGGACCGGGTCATCTGGGCCTATGGCCAGGAGGGGGCTTTGCAATTCACCCTCTTTCGCCCCTTCAACTGGATCGGCCCCAAGCTGGACGACCTGGACGCCGCCAAGGAGGGTAGCTCCCGGGTGGTGACCCAGTTCATCCTCAACCTGCTGCTCAGGGAGCCCATCAAGCTGGTGGACGGCGGCTTCCAGAAGCGCTGCTTCACCTATGTGGAGGACGGCATCGACGCCCTCATGACCATCATCGAGAACCCCGGGGGCGCAGCGGACGGCCAGATCTTCAACATCGGCAACCCGAAAAACGAAGCCTCGGTCCGGGAACTGGCCCATCTTTTGCGGGAGCTCTTCATGCAGCACCCGGACCACAAGGATGACGGGGTCTATTCCGAGATTGTCGAGACCTCCTCCGAGGACTATTACGGCAAGGGCTATCAGGACATCCTCACCCGCAAGCCCTCCATCGCCAAGGCCCGGCGCCTGTTGGGCTGGGAGCCCAAGACCGATCTCGTGACCTCCCTCAAATACACCCTGGACGCCTTTCTGGCGGAGGCCAAAGAAAGCGCCGGCAAGGGGTGAGGCGGTGGGGTCTGGGGGAGGGCAGGGGGGTCAGGGAACCAAGTTCCCCTTTAATTCGGGGAGGGCGTAGGCAAAGTTTTGCGCCGACTGGGACTGAAAATTGATGTGGACACCCTGGCAGGGTTCCGGGAAGGGGTGCCGGCGCTCGTGCGGCTCCTGAAGGAGCGGGGCATCCGGGCCTCCTTTTATGTGGCTTTGGGCCCCGACAACTCCGGCCGGGCCCTCTTCCGGGTCTTCCGCCAGCGGGGGTTTCTTAGCAAGATGCTGCGCACCCGGGCGCCCTCGCTCTACGGCTGGCGCACGCTGCTCTCGGGGACGCTCCTGCCGGCCCCGCACATCGGGGCCCACGCCGGGGAGGTCCTCCCCCAGGTGGCCGCCGGAGGGCATGAGGTGGGGCTGCACGGCTATGACCATGTTCTCTGGCACGACCGGCTGCTGAAAATGACCAAGGCAGAAGTCCGGGAGCAGGTGGAAGATGCCCAGGCCGTCTTTTCCCGGGCCCTGGGTTATCCGGCCCGGGCCTTTGCCGCCCCGGGCTGGCAGGCCTCCCGGGCTTCCCGGGAAGTGTTGGCGGAGCTGGGCTTCCTTTACGCCAGCGATACCCGGGGCACCGGCCCGTATCTCCCTCGCTTCGGGGACTGGGTGAGCCCGGTGCCGGAGATCCCCACCACCCTCCCCACACTGGATGAACTGCTGGGCTTTCAGGGCCTCAGCGCCCAGGAGGCCTTCCTGTTACTGGAGCGCCGGGTGCTTACCCAGACCGTCCCTCAAATCTTCACCCTGCACGCCGAACTGGAGGGCGGCCCCGTGCAGGGGGAATTCGCCCGTTTTCTGGACCGCCTGGCCAAGGCCGGGGTAGAGTTTTTCCGCCTGGGGGACTGGGCGGCGGAGCTGGCGCCGCAGCTCGATAAACTCCCCTCGGCGCCGGTATATCAGGGCCGTCTGCCCGGGCGGGCCGGCTGGGTGAGCTGCCAGGGCGAGGAGGCCTGGGCATGAAGGCCGCCGCCATCATCGCCGCCGCCGGGGTGGGCACCCGCATGCAGAGCGCCACTCCCAAGCCCTATCTGACCTTGGCCGGCAAACCCATCCTGGCCCACACCCTGGCGGTCTTTGAGGCGGTGCCCGAGGTGCGGGAGATTACCCTGGTGGTGCATCCCCGGGAGCTGGAGAACTGTCAGGAGCGGGTCATTGACCCTTACGGCTTTAAAAAAGTCCTGCGTCTGGTGCCCGGGGGCAAGGAGCGCCAGGACAGTGTCTATCAGGGACTTAAGGCCTTGATGGCCGCCGGCGAGGGAGAGCTCGTGCTGGTGCATGACGGTGTCAGGCCCCTGGTGCGGCCGGAGGACATCCGCCGGGTGCTCAAGGCCGCCCGGCGGCACGGCGCCGCAGTCCTGGGCTGGCCGGCCCAGGACACCCTCAAGCGGGTCAATGCCCAGGGAGAGGTGCTGGAAACCCTGGACCGCCGCCAGATCTGGCAGATCCAGACCCCCCAGGCCTTCCGGACGGAGCTTTTATGGCGGGCTTTTGTCGCCGCCTATGACCGGGGGTTCTATGCCACCGATGAGGCCGCCTTGGTGGAGGCCCTGCCTCATCCGGTGCGGGTGGTCCAGGGGGCGCCCTTCAACCTGAAGATCACCACTCCCGCGGACCTGGTGGTGGCGGAGGCCCTGCTGGCCCGTGCCGGGGAGGGGCAGTGATGCGGGTGGGATTCGGCTACGACGCCCATCGCTTCACCTCCGGGCGGCCCCTCATTCTGGGCGGGGTGGAGATCCCATACCATCAGGGCCTGGCGGGGCACTCGGACGCCGACGTCCTGGCCCACGCTCTGGGGGACGCGCTTTTGGGGGCCGCCGGCCTGGGAGACCTGGGCCGCCACTTCCCGGACACCGATCCCGCCTACCGGGGCATCTCCAGCCTGGTGCTGCTTGGCCGCATCCGGGAGCTTGTGGCCCAGGCGGGTTATGAGCCGGTGAATCTGGATGCCACGGTGGTGGCCCAACGGCCGAAGCTGGCGCCCTTCATCCCGGAGATGCAGCGCCGGCTGGGACAGGCCGTGGGGTTGCCGCCGCACCTGGTGAACGTCAAGGCCACCACCACCGAGGGCATGGGGTTTGCCGGCCGGGAGGAGGGCATCGCCGCCTATGCCGTGGCCCTGGTGCGGCCCATCTCCATCCAGGAGGAGGGCGGATGAGGAGAGCAGACCCGCTGTGCGGCTCGTCCCCCTGGGAGTCACCGGACCCCTCCATCCGGCTGCCCTCCTTCAGCGAGTGCCTGGCCCTGATGGAGGAGTTCGGCATGCTCCCCCACATCCGGGAGCACTGCTTCATGGTGCAGGCGGTGGCCTGGGAGCTGGGGCAGGCGCTCACCGATGCCGGGCTGCCACTTTCTCTCCCCCTCATCGTGGCCGGGGCGCTCCTCCATGACCTGGGAAAGACCCCCTGCCTGGCCACCGGCGAGGACCATGCCCGCTTCGGCGCCGATATTTTGGCGGCCCGGGGGTATGCGGAGGTGGCCCAGGTGGTGGCCCAGCACGTGCACCTGGAAGAGCATCCCACGACCGACCGGCCGCTGAGCGAGGCCGCGGTGGTGAACTATGCCGACAAGCGGGTGCTCCACACCCGGGTGGTGCTCTTGTCCGAGCGCTTTGCCGACCTGAAGCGCCGCTACGGCCGCACCCCGGAGCATGTGGCCCGCATCTCTTACTATGAAGAGCGCAGCCGCCTCTTGGAGGCCCGGCTGTTTGCCCCCCTCACTCTCAGGCCCGATGATCTTCTCAGCCTCAATCACAGGAGGATGCCATGGCAAAGCTCAGGCTCGCCCTGATTGCCGGAGGGAAATCCGCCGAGCGGGAGGTCTCCCTGAAAAGCGGCGAGCAGGTCTTCCAGGCCCTGGACAAAGACAAATACGACATCCGGCGCTATGACCCCAAAGATGACCTGGAACGCCTGGTCCGGGAGGCCCCGGAGCTGGATGTGGCCCTCATCATCATGCACGGTCGGGGGGGCGAGGACGGCACCCTCCAGGGGCTGCTGGACCTCCTGGACGTCCCCTACCAGGGCTCCGGGGTTCTGGGGAGCGCCTTGGGCATGAACAAGGAGCTGAGCAAGATCCTCTACTGCCAGGCGGGGCTGGCGGTGCCTCCGGCCCTGTTTTTCCACCGGGAGGAGGCTCCCTCTGCCGCCGACATCATCGCCGAACTGGGCCTGCCGCTGGTGGTGAAGCCGGTGAACGAGGGCTCCAGCATCGGGGTGAGCAAGGTCGCGAGCCAGGCGGAGTTGGCGGCTGCCCTGGACAAGGCCTTTGCCTACGACCGGCGGGTGCTGGTGGAGAAGTTCATCCCCGGCCGGGAGATCACCGGCGCGGTCCTGGGAAACGACCATCCCATCGGCCTTCCCCTGGTGGAGATCATTCCCGGGGAAAATTACGCCTTTTTCGATTACGACGCCAAATACCAGCCCGGGGCCTCCAAAGAAATCTGCCCGGCCCCCCTGGACGAGGAGCTCACCCGCCGGGGTCAGGTCTGCGCGGTGGCGGCGCACAAAGCCCTCCAGTGCCGGGGCTACAGCCGCACCGACATGATTCTGGCGGACGGCGTCTTTTATGTCCTGGAGACCAACACCATCCCGGGCATGACCGCCACCAGCCTCTTTCCCCAGGCAGCCCAGGCCTATGGCCTCAGCTTTTCCCAGCTTCTGGACCGCCTGGTGGAGCTGGCCCTGGAGGGGCGCCGGAAATAGCCGGGGTGGGGAAGAGGGGTCAGACGGTGGCAGCAGGAGAGGCGACGGCCCCGGCCTGGCGGGAGGTGGCGGAGCTTCTCGCCGCCGGGGTGGGGGAGGTCTATACCGCCGCCGCGGCGGTGGTGGGGGAGGGAGGGGTGGTGCGCTGGCAGGGGGTCGCCGGGCGCCTGAGTCGCGATCCCCACTCGCCTCCGGCCACTTTGGAGGCCGTCTTTGATCTGGCCTCCCTCACCAAGCCCCTGGCCACCGCCTTGGCGGTCCTACTACTTACGCAGGAAGAAAGAGTCAGCCTGGAGGAGCCCCTGCGGCGCTGGTTTTCCGGGCGCTGGCTGCCGCCGGACAAGGGGGAGCTGACCCTGATGCAGCTTCTCACCCACCGGGCCGGGCTGCCGGCCTGGCGGCCGCTCTTTCAGGACCTTTTGGAGGCGCCGCCCTCGGCGCGCCCCGGCCTTCTGCCCCGGCTGGCGGCGGCGGTGCCCCTGGAGCACCCTCCGGACACCGTCACCCTTTATAGCGACCTGGGCTTCATGATGCTCCAGGGAGTGGTGGAGGAGGTGGCGGGCAGGCCCCTGGACGGGTTTTGTCGGGAAAAGATATATGAGCCCCTGGGGCTGCGGCGTCTGGGCTTCAATCCCCGGCGGTGGCCTGGGGGCGATGCCCTCCCCTACGCCGCCACCGAGCCGGGGCTCATCTCCGGGCGGCCGGCGGCAGGTGAGGTGCACGACGAAAACGCCTGGGCCGCGGGCGGGGTGGCCGGCCATTCCGGGCTTTTCGGCACCGCTGGCGAGGTCTTCTCCCTGGTGAGTGCCCTGTGGCGGGCCTGGCAGGGAGAGGAGGGAAGTCCTTTCCAGCCGGCTGGGGTGCGCCATTTCCTGAGCCGGCCTCTGGGGGCGGAGCGGGCTTTGGGCTTTGACTGTCCGCCCGCGCCTCCGGAGTTGGGCGCCGCCGGCCACTATTTCTCCCCGGCCAGCGTGGGGCACCTGGGCTTCACCGGCACCTCTTTCTGGCTGGAGCCGGAGACCGGCCGGGTGGTGGTGCTCCTCACCAACCGGGTGCACCTGGGGCGGGAGGACAAGGAAAAGATCCAGGCCTTCCGGCCCCGCTTCCACGACGCCGCCTGCTGGGCCCTGGGCTGTGCCTGAGGACCAGCAGGTAATCAGGCTGAAAGACATCCTTATTGGAGGAAGGAGTCCCTGCTGTGACCGAGTCTCGGGCCGCAACCGCGCCAGCTTCTCCGTCCACGGAGACCATGGCAGAGTCTCCCCGGCACATCCACCTCCTGGGCATCTGCGGCACCGGCATGGCGGCCCTGGCAGGCATCCTGAAAGAGCAGGGCTACATCGTTACCGGCTCCGATGAACACGTCTATCCCCCCATGAGCACCTTCCTCAGCGGCCTGGGCCTCACCATCCAGGAGGGCTACCGGCCGGAGAACTTAAAGCCGCCTCCGGACCTGGTGGTGGTGGGGAACGTCATCCGCCGGGAGAACCCCGAGGCTCAGGCGGTGTTGGCCCAGGGGCTGCCGCACCTGTCGCTGCCTGAGGCCCTCAACCGCTTTCTGGTGAACGGCCGCAAAAGCCTGGTGGTGGCCGGCACCCACGGCAAGACCACCACCACCGCGCTGTTGGCCTGGCTCCTTTTTGCCGCGGGCCTGGACCCCGGGTTCATGGTGGGGGGCATCAGCCGCAATTTCGCCAGCAATTACCGGGTGGGCGCCGGCCCCTATGTGGTGCTGGAGGGGGACGAGTACGACACCGCCTTCTTTGACAAACGCCCCAAGCTGGTGCACTTTCAGCCGCATCTGGCCATCCTCACCAGCGTGGAGTTCGACCATGCCGACATCTACCCGGACCTGGGGGCGGTGATGCAGGCCTTCCAGGGCTGGGTGGCCGGCCTGGCTCTGGAGGCCACCCTCTTGGCCTGGGGGGATGCCCCTTTGGTGCGGGAGGTGGCGGGCAACTCCGCCGCCCGGCCAGTCTTTTATGGCTTCGGGGCAGACAATGCCTGGCGGGCGGCAGAGGTGCGGCCGGTCTCCGGGGGCATGGCCTTCCGGGTCATCCGGGCCGGGAAAGAGGTGGGCGAGTTTACCGCGCCCTTGCTGGGCCGGCACAATGTGCTCAACTGCCTGGCGGCGCTGGCGGCCCTGACGGAGCTGGGCGTAAGCCCGGAAGTGCTCAAGGAGGGGCTGGCCGGCTTCCAGGGAGTGAAAAGGCGCCAGGAGGTGGCCTGCCACTGCCGGGGAATCACGGTCCTGGATGATTTTGCCCATCACCCCACGGCGGTGGCCGCCACCCTGGAGGCGGTGCGCCAGGGCTTTCCCGGGCGCCGGCTGGTGGCTGCCTTTGAGCCCCGCACCAACACCAGCCGCCGCCGGGTCTTCCAGGCCGATTATGCCCGGGCCTTTGCCCCGGCCGAGGTGATCCTTGTCCGGGAGCCTCCCGATCTCTGGAAGGTGCCGGAGGGGGAGCGCTTCTCCTCAGAGCAGCTGGCGGCGGACCTCCGGGCCGGGGGTAAGGAGGCAAGGTATTTCCCCGACACCGACGCCCTGCTGGCCGGGCTGCTGGAGACGCTCAGGCCCGGGGATGTGGTCCTGGTGATGTCCAACGGCGATTTTGACCACCTAATACCCCGGCTGTGCGCCGCCCTGGAGGAGGGAGAGGCTTAGAAGAGGAGAGCTCTGCCCCGGTGGGCTGCCGCCTGAGTCAAGGGGCTGGGGAGAGGGTGCGGGAGCAGGGCAGGGGCTATACTCCTTGCCCCCCCTCCCGGGCGCGTGGCATCCTCGTAAACCCCCCGCCCTTTCCTCAGACTCCCTTCCAACCCCCATTAGGGTGGGAAAAAGGGTCCGGGCGAAGCGGGCAGGGGACCGGATTTCCCGGCCCCTTCTCCCCCCTTACTCCACTACCTGATACCCGTCCTCCGGGGTGATGGTGGCAAAGTAATAAGGCGGCCCCACCTCCTCTTTTGCCGCCGCCATCTTCTCCAGAAATTCCCGGCTCAGGGCCACCAAGGCCGGCAGGTCGCTCCCCGCCGCCAAGGCCTTAAAGAGCCGCATCTCCATCCCCAGGTTCCGGGGCATGACCACCAGGTTGCCCACCGGCATGGGGTGCAAGGGCTCCCCTTCGTCGCTTCCCAGGAGCAGCAGGCGGTAACCCGGCGGGGGCAGGACCGGACTGAAGCCCCCCAGGATGAAGTAGACGCGTTTCAGTTCCCCTTCCCGGGGCGGATGGGCCGTCTGGTGCTTGACCACCCCCTGGCGGAGAAAGGCGGCGGCAAAATCAAAGACGTCCTCCAGATCCTCCAGCCCCCGGCGGCGGGAGATCTCCCGGGCCAGCACCTGGGACAGGGGCACGCTCACCCCGGCGCCCCCGCTTAGGATGGCGCTATAGCGGGTCAGGGGGAAGAGCTTGTTGACCACGAAATACTCCGGCTCCTCCTCGCCCCGGAAGCGGGTGGCCCGGGAGTCGGTGGCGAAAAACAGGCCATGTTCATTGAAACCGGCCAGGGCCTGGGTCATGGGTTCACCTCCGGAGGCGTAAGCGGCGGCAGCGCCGGGTGGTAAAAGAGCCGCACCTCATAGGGCGCCAGGGTCAGGGGGCCCGCGGCCGGCCAGGGAACCGGGGCCCGCTCCGGGGTGAGCTCCCGCCACTCGCCGGGGCTTCCCCCCGCTGCCGCGGGGAAGGCCGGCACTTCCGCAGCCTCTGCCCCGGGGTTGATGACCGCCAGCACCCTGCCTGCCCCCTCATCCTGACTCTTCAGGAGCAGCACCGGCACCTCGCCTGCGGAGTTGAGGCGGACTTGCGGCCCTTCCGTCAGGAGCACCGGGCAGCCCGCCTTCAGGGCGTGGGTGGCGGCGATGAACTCCGTGAGATCATAGGTGGGCTCCTCCCAGTCCTCGGGGCGGGTGTGCACCACGTGCAGATGCTTCTTGAAGCCGAACTCATACCCCACCGGCATCATCAGGCCGGTGGAGAAGTAGGCGGCGAAGAGATAACGCTGTTTGGCCACCGCCGGGTTGCCGCCGCTTTCGGCGCTGAGCCGGGGGGTGTCGTGGGTCTCGGGGAAGCTCACCGACGGGGCCACGCGGCGGAAGAGCTCGTACTGCTCCAGGCACCATTCCGCCTGAAAATCCCACCATTTGGAGCTGTTGTAGAGGAAATCAAAGCCCGCCTCCGCCAGTTGGGTGCACTCCTCGAGCCGGCAGCCCAGGGTCTCGGCGAAAAACTGCACTTCGGGCTCCAGGCTTTTGGCCTCGGTAATCAGGCGCTGCCAGAACCAGCCCGGGATCTTGTAAGCCGCATCGGCCCGGAAGCCTGCAAAACCCAGGCGCAGATAGAAGGAGACCACCTGATCCCAGAAGTGGAGGAGCCCCTCGGGGTCGGGGACCGGCCAGTAGGCCAGCTCCGCCAGGTCCCCCCAGATGGTCACCCGGGTGGCATCCGCCGGGTCAATGCACCCCGGATTCTTGATGCTGCCGTCAGGGTTTTTGGCATACCACTCCGGGTGCTGCGCCACCAAGGGCGCATCAATGGCGGTGTGATTGATGACCAAATCCAGCATTACCCGGAGGCCCCGCTCCCGGGCGGCGGCCAGAAAATCCCGCAGGGCCTCCATGGGGTCGGAACCGTCCTCAGGCCAGAAGCGGGGGTTGATGCCGAAGTAGTCCTTCACCGCATACAGGCTGCCGGAGAGGCCAGGGGTATGGATGGGGTTGAGGTAGATCCAGGTGAAGCCCATGCCGGCAATGCGCTCCAGGTGTGGGTGCCAGCGGTTGATGGGGCCTACCAGCAGCGGAAAGAGATTGTAAATCAAAGTCGGGGGCATGAACACCTCGTCAGGATCATCTGGCCGACGACCTTACCTTCGCGCCAATTTAAAGGGGAGGGAAGGGCTTCACGGCCACAGGCTGAAGAAAGTGGCGCCGCAGAGTATTAGCCCCACCAGACCGTTCAAGGTGAAAAAGGCGTGGTGCAAGCGGGAGAGGTCGTGGGGCGAAAGCAACCGATGCTCCCAGAGAAGAAAGGCCCCGGCCAGCAGGGCGGCGGCCAGGTACAGCCGCCCCAGCCCCGCAAGCAACCCGGTGGCCACAAAGCCCAAGGCGGCCAGCGCATGAAAAACCTGGGCCAAGCGCATGGCCCGGACCCGTCCCACCTTCACCGGCAAGGAGTAAAGCCCCACCTGGCGGTCGAAGTCCTCGTCCTGCAGGGCATAGAGCACATCAAAGCCCGCCACCCAGAAGGTCACGGACACTCCCAAAACCAGGGGCGTCAGGGCCAGGCTGCCGGTGACCGCCAGCCAGCCCGCCACCGGCGCCAAGCCCAGGGCCGCACCGAGGAAGAGGTGGGAATAGGCGGTGAAACGCTTGGTATAAGAGTAAAACAGAATCACCCCCAAGGCCGGGAAAGAGAGCCACAGACACAGGCGGTTCAGCTGCCCGGCGGCGAAGATGAACAGGGCGGCGCTGGCCAGGGTGAAAAGCCAGGCGGCCCGGCGACTGATGAGCCCGGCAGGCAGCGCCCGGTCCCGGGTGCGGGGGTTGCGGGCGTCAAATTCATGGTCCGCCAGCCGGTTGAAGGCCATGGCGGCGCTTCTTGCCCCCACCATGGCCAGAAGAATGAAGAAAGCCTGACGGCCGCTGGGGAGCCCTCGGGCACCCATGAGCGCCCCCATGAAGGCAAAAGGGAGCGCAAAGACTGTGTGCTGAATCTTGATCATCTCCAAAAGAATCCACAACCGCCGCATAGCCAACTCGTAGCATGGATTTGTGGGGGGGAGGGCCAGGGAGTGAGACTCCCTGCCCTCCCCCCACACACCCCTCCCAACCCTTTATGTTCGCCTGGAAGGCGGGCATTTGGCCCGCCTTCCAGGCGAAAAATTTTGACTTAAGAGATTCTGATGCGGTGAATGGTAAGGGCCACTGGCCCTTAGCCCCCTCCCCCACCTGCCTCTGATTCCCCCCATCTCTTGGTCAGCTGGTGCTCCAGCCCCAGGTAATCCAGGATGCGGCCCACGAAGCTTTGGGCCAGGTCCGTCAGGGTGCGGGGGTGATGGTAGAAAGCGGGCATGGCCGGGAAGATGGCCGCGCCCGCCTCCGCCGCCAGAAGCAGATTGCGCAAATGCACCCGGCTCAGAGGGGTCTCCCGCACCGCCAGCACCAGGGGGCGGCCCTCTTTGAGGGTGACCTCCGCCGCCCGGTGCACCAGGTGGCGGGCGGTGCCGTGGGCAATGGCCGCCAGCGACCCCATGGTGCAGGGGATGACCACCATGGCCCGCACCACAAAAGAGCCGCTGGCGATGGGCGCAAAGAAATCCCCGGGGTCGTGCAGCACCGCCCGGGGCCCGGCCAGCTCCCGGAGGCTCAGCCCCAGCTCATGACGCAGCACCTGCACCCCGGCCTCCGAGGCCACCACATGGGCCTCCAGGTCCGGGCGGCCTTGGAAATAACCCAGCAGCTCCCGGGCATAGAGCATGCCGCTGGCCCCGGTGATGCCGATGATGTAGCGGTTCATGATGGTTTCCTTCAGTTTGTTCTTGGTGGTTGAGGGGAGGACCGGGGGACCGATGGCCCCCCGCCCTCCCCTCACACTCCCCTCCCAACCCCCCTTAATTTGGAAAACCGAGGCTTAAGCCTCGATTCACGCCGGAAAATATACGGGGTTGGGGGAGGGAGTCTGAGGGAGGGGGGAGGGGCCTGCGGTCCCTCGCCCCCTCCCTCAGCACCTTCACTCCAGCCCCAGGTGGGGCCAGAGGTCGTCCACCTTCTTTCGTATTTCCGGGCTCATTTCGATGACTGCCGGCCATTCCCGGGTGAAGCCCTCCTCCGGCCACTTGCGGGTGCAGTCGATCCCCATCTTGGAGCCGTAGTGGGGGAGCGGCGAGGCGTGGTCCAGGGCGTCCACCGGTCCGTCCACGAAGACCACATCCCGGCGGGGGTCCACATTGTTTCCCAGGCGCCACAGCACCTGGCTCATGTCCTGGACGTCCACCTCCTTGTCGAAGATGAGGATGATCTTGGTGAACATCATCTGTCCCAGGCCCCACAGGGCGTGCATCACCTTGCGGGCGTGGCCGGGGTAGCGCTTGTCGATGCTGATGCAGGCCAGGTTGTGGAACACCCCCTCCACCGGCAGGTTCATGTCGACAATCTCCGGCAGGGTCTTTTGGATGAGGGGCAGGAAGATGCGCTCCGTGGCCTTGGCCATGAAGCAGTCCTCCATGGGCGGCCGCCCCACGATGGTGGCGGGGTAGATGGGCCGGCGCCGCATGGTCACCGCCTGCACGTGGAAGACCGGGTACTCATCCGGGAGGGAATAGTAGCCGGTGTGGTCGCCGAAGGGGCCCTCCACCCGGCGCTCGCCGGGCTCGACGTAGCCTTCGAGGACGATCTGGGAGCTGGCCGGCACCTGCAGGGGAATGGTGAGGCAAGAGACCATCTCCACCGGCCCCTGGCGCAAAAACCCGGCGAAGATGATCTCGTCCAGATCCTCGGGCAAGGGCGCGGTGGCGGCGTAAGTGACGGCCGGGTCCGGCCCGATGGCCACCGCCACCGGGAGGCGCTCCCCTCTCTGCTCTGCCACCCGGTAGTGCTGCGCTCCCCCTTTGTGCCGGTGCCAGTGCATGCCGGTGGTGTTTTTGTCAAAGACCTGCAGGCGATACATACCCACGTTGCGTTTGCCGGTCTCCGGGTGGTGGGTGATGACCACCGGCAGGGTGATGAAGGGGCCGCCATCCCCCGGCCAGCAAGTGAGGACGGGGATTTTGCTTAAGTCCACCTCCTCTCCTTGGAAAACCACCTCCTGGCAGGGGGCCCGGGAGACGGTCCTGGGGAAGATGTTGGCCAGGCGGGCCAGCTTGGGAAGGAGCTTCAGCTTCTTGATGAGGGTGTCCGGGGCCTCCGCCTCCAGAAAGGTGAGGATCTCTTTGGCGATGTCCTCCAGGCTCTCCACCTCCAGGGCCAGGCACATGCGGCGCATGGACCCGAAGGCGTTCATCAACACCGGCATGTCATAGCCGGGGACATTCTCAAAGAGCAGGGCGGGGCCGCCCCGTTTGCAGACCCGGTCGGTGATTTCAGTGATCTCCAGATACGGGCTCACCGGCTCGGTGATGCGTTTGAGCTCGCCCTTTGCTTCCAGGACTTCGATGAAATGGTTGAGGCTACGATAGCCCATCTGTTTTCCTTCCGTTATCGGGAGCGATGGCGCTTCTGCTGGTCCGGGGGATGGGGGCGCAATGGCTACCCCGCCCTCTCCTCAGACTCCCCTCCCAATCCCCTTTAAGGGGTTGGGGGAGAGGGCTTGGGAGAGGGGGCAGGGGCCGTCGGCACCTGGCCCCCTCTCCCAACATCATACAAAAAGCAATTCCGGCATCTCTGTCAGGTGCCCCAGGCGGTGAAGGTAGCGGTAGAAGGCCATCAGGCCCTCCTGCTGGCGGGGCCCCAAATCATAGTTCAGGCGCCGGAAATAGTCCTGCAGCTCCGCCGGGCTCATCTCCACCCGGTTGGCGGCCAGGCGGCAGATCTCCGGGAGGTGCGCCAGCCCCAGGGCCTTGCTCTGCAAAAGGAAGTGCACCAGCTCCCGGACTTTCTCCGGCGCGGTCTGGGCCACCTGGCGGCGCACCGCCCAGAGCCCGAAGACAAAGGGGAGGCCGGTGAGCTCGTGCCAGGCCCGGCCCAGGTCGAGGAAATAGGGGTAACGGCCGCTGGCCTTGAGTTTCAGGGCCTCATCGCCGATGGCCAGGAGAGCGTAGACGCCGTCCGGCAACTCCGTGGTCACCGGCGCGCTGCGGTAAAACGGGCGGGCGCCATACAGTTCATACAGGAGGATGCGGGTGAGGGCGGCGGAGGTGGCGGAGGCCTCGCTCAGGCGCACCTCCCGGCCAGTAAGGCGGTGGAAGGGCACCCGGCTGAAGAGGAGCACGCTTCCCACATCCCCCTCAGTGCTGATGGACAGGTCCGGCACCAGGTAATACTGCCGGAAATTGCGGGCGTATTCCACCGAGGAGACGGCGCTCACGTCCACCTCCCCGGCGGCCAGCCGGGCGTTGAGTTCCGCCGGGGTGCCGGAGACCACCGCCAGGCCGTTTTCCAGATAGCCCATCTCCAGGGCAAAATAGATGGGCAGGACGTTGATATAGCGGATGCGCCCCAAACGCAGGCCCCCACTCATGTCTCCACCTCTTCATCGGGGGTGGCCAGCCACTCAATGCGGCCGGCGGCCCCTCCCGCCAACAGAGCTTCCCAAAAATCCGGGCCCTCCTCCGGGGTGACGGCAATGAGGGCCGCCTGCTTGCCGGGGGTGAGGCTCCCCAGCTCCGCCTCAAAGCGCAGGGCCCTGGCGCCTCCCAGGGTGACCCAGGCGATGAGTTCCTCCCCCGGCACCTCCGGGAACTCCTGGTGCAGAAGCCAGAGGTCCCGGAAGAGATTGTAATCCTCCACGCTGGCCAGGGAATCGGTGCCCAGAGCCAAGGAGAGGTTAGCTTGGCGAAAAAGCCCGAGGGGAGGCTTCCCGGCGCCGGTGTGGCGGTTGGAGCGGGGGCAGAGGACCACCGTCACCCCCTCCCGGGCCAGCAGCTCCACGTCCGCCCCGGTGACCTGGAGGCAATGGACCGCCAGGGTGTCCGGCCCCAGCACCCCCAGGGAATGCAGATAAGCCACGGGAGACAAACCCGGCGGCTGGAACTCGTCCCGCCAGCGCCCCCGGGCCAGCAGGAGCTCCCGGAAAAAGCCTGTCCCGGTGTGCAAAAACTCCACCTCGGCCTCGGACTCGGCCAGATGCACCGCCAGGAGCCGCCCCCGGCGGCGGTTCCAGGCCGCCACCCGCCGGAAGAGGGCCGCCGAGACGGAGTAAGGGGCATGGGCGGCGGCGGAGAAATGGGGGTCATTGAGGGCGGCCTCCGTGAGGAAGATGGGAAAATCCCGGGCCAACGGCCCCTCATCCTGGAGGTGAAACCCCAGACATTCATAAAAATAGTGGTAATCCAGGCCGCTTTCCCTGAGGGCCTCCAGGCTGAGGCCGGTGTTGCTCACCTCGCCCACCAGGCCCGTGCCGAAGCGCCACAGCTCCCTGAGGCCCATCTCCAGCCCCCCTTCCCGCTCATAGGGGCTCAGGCGGTCGGCGGCCGTGAGCGTGGCCGTCAGCCAACTGGGGAAATCCGGCTGGGGGGGGATGCGGTTCTTGAGGGCGGAAAATTCCAGGTGCACGTGGGCATTCACCAGACAGGGGAGGATGGCCACCTCGCCGTGATCCAGGACCGGCCCTCGCCAGCGATGCTCCAAATCGGCAAATCTCCCCACCTCCCGGATGATCCCCCGGGCCACCGCCACCGCGCCGTCGTCGATGACCGGCCGGTCCACGGGCACCACGTGGCGGGCCCGGTGCAGGGTCACGGAAACCACGTGCGCCAGTCCTCCCCCAGATCGCCCCGGAGGCGGTAACGCTCCATCAGCCGGCCGCAGTGGCAGGCCGCCGGCGCCGCCAGCAGGGTAGGGAGCAGTTTCAGGGCCAGCCCGCCGAAGGCGGCCTCCACCGCCTGCACTCTTGCCGTCTCCTCCGGGGTGGCCAGGCCCTCAAAGAGCACCCCCGGCTGATAGGGGCGCTCGGCCACCCCCTCGGCAAAGTTCACCACATAGCACAAGGGCACATAGCAGAGCTCCAGTTCCCGGGCCAGAAAGACCTCGGGCACCAGGGTCTGGCCCACCAGGTCACCCCCCAGAAGTTTCAGCTTGCGGATCTCCGCCGGCGTCTCCAGCCGGGGGCCGGTGGTGGCGGCATAGACCCCGCCGTCATGCACCGGGAAGGGGCAGTCGGTCAGCGCCGCCAGCAGGGCTTGGCGCAGGGCGGGGCAGAAGACCGGCTGGTGCCGGATAAAACCCGGCCCCCGGCCGGGAAAAAAGGTGTAGGGCCCGTGAGTGGTCTCATCCAGGATGTCCTGGGGCACCACCAGATGCCCCGGGGCCATGGCCGGATTGATGGCGCCCGGGGCGCACCAGGCCAGAATGCGGCTTACCCCCAGGGACTTGAGGGCATAGAGGTTGGCCCGGTCGTTGACAAAGGGGGCCGAGACTTCGTAGCCCGCCTCCCCGTGCCGGGAGAGCACCGCAAAACTGAGTTCCCCCTGGCGAAAAACATGCACCGGATTGGCTTGGCCGAAGGGGGTGTGGAGGTGCTTGACCCCTTCATATTCCACCCCCAGGGCGAGAAAATCCCGGTGGGCCCCCACCCGGGCGATGACCGCCAGGGGCACGGCGTCCGGCGGCGGCCAGGAAGTGGATAGCGGCGCCTCGGTGCCCCCTTCCTTATTGCTATTTGGGCCAGGATTTCCCCCCGATGGCACGGATTCTCGTGCTGGTCCGGATGCTGAGGCCCCGGCAGGGGGAGTGGTCATGATTCCTTGGGCATCTCTTTGCACCGCCCGGTAGAGGTGATCCCGCTGCCGGGGAACGTAGCCGGCGGTGGTGATGAGATGGACGATATCCTCCCGGGAGAGGCGGAAGGTGACCCCGGTGGCGGCCACCACGTTTTCCTCGATCATGGTGGAGCCGAAGTCATTGGCGCCAAACTCCAGGGCCACCTGGGCCACCTTATCTCCTTGGGTGACCCAGGAGACCTGCAGATTGGGGACGTTGTCCAATACCAGGCGGGAGATTGCCAGGGTTTTGAGATACTCATGGGCCCCCGCGGCCTCGCCCCCCAGGGCGGTGCCCCCAGGCTGGAAGGTCCAGGGGATGAAGGCGGTGAAGCCCCCCGTCCTATCCTGCAGCTCCCGGATCCGGAGGAGATGCTCGGTGCGCTCCGCCCGGCTCTCCACGTGGCCGAACATCATGGTGGCGGTGGTCCGGAGCCCCAGACGGTGGGCGGTCTCCATGACCTCAAGCCAATGGGCCGCCGTGGCCTTATTAGGTGAAATGAGGCGCCGCACGCCCTCGGTGAGGATTTCGGCCCCGCCCCCGGGGATGGAGGAGAGGCCCGCGGCCATGAGGCGCTGCAGCACCTCTTTGAGGCTTATGCCGAAGTGCCGGGCAAAAAAGACGATTTCGGGGGGCGAAAAGCCGTGCACATGCAACCCGAAGTCCCGGATGGTGGCCACCAGCTCTTCGTAATAGGAGAAGGGCAGATCGGGGTTAAGGCCACCCTGGAGGAGGATGCCGGTGCCGCCCAGCTCCCGGGTTTCCTGAAGTTTCCGGCGCAGCTCCTCCCAGGTAAGGACGTAGCCCTCGGGATGCCCCGGCGGCCGGAAAAAGGCGCAAAACCGGCACCCCGACAGGCAGATGTTGGTGTAATTGATATTGCGGTCGCAGACAAAAGTGACCACCGGCTCCGGGTGCAGGCGCTGGCGCACCCGCTTAGCCAGGCTCCCCAGGAGCAACAGGTCCAGGTCCCAGAGCGCCAAAGCCTCCAGGGCGGAGAGGCGCTCTCCGGCCAGGGTTTTCTCCACGGCGATGGCGGCCAGGCGGTCCATCAGGAGATCACGTTGTACAGGGTGTCCCGCTCCACCGGCTCGCACCCTGCCTCCCTAATCAGGCGCAGGAGGGCCTGCCGGGGAAGCCCGGTGGGCGTCTTGGCGCCGGCCATGTGGGTGATGCGCTCCTCGATGACCGTGCCGTCAATGTCGTCGGCCCCGAAGGTGAGGGAGAGCTGTGCCAGTTTGGGGCCCACCATGATCCAGAAGGACTTGATGTGGGGGAAGTTGTCCAGCATCAGGCGGGCCACGGCGATGTTTTTGAGATCGTCAAAGCCGGTGGTGTGGCTCAAGTGCTCCAGCTCGGTGTTGGCCGGGTGGAAGGCCAAAGGAATGAAGGTGAGGAAGCCCCCGGTCTCGTCCTGGGCCTCTCTTAAGCGCACCAGATGCTCCACCCGCTCCTCCAGGGTCTCCACGTGCCCGTAGAGCATGGTGGCGTTGGTGCGCAGCCCCAGGCGATGGGCGGTCTTAGCCACCTCCAGGTAGCCTTCGGGGGAGAGCTTTTTGGGGCAGAGCTCCCGGCGGATGCGGCTGCTGAAGACCTCCGCCCCGCCGCCGGGCAGGGACCCCAGCCCCGCTTCTTTCAGGGCCTCCAGGGTGTCGGCCACGGACATGCCGGCCAGCTCCGCCAGGTGGGCGATCTCCACGCAGGTGAAGGCCTGCAGATGCACCGTGGGCCGCAAACGCTTGATGCCCCGGAGCATCTCCAGATAATAGGTGAAGGGCAAGTCCGGATGGAGTCCGCCCACGATGTGGATCTCGGTGATGGGCTCGGCCAGGCGCTCCTCGATGCGGGCGAAGATCTCCTCCAGGGTCATCTCATAGGCCTGGGGGTCCCCTTTGGGCTTGCCGAAGGCGCAGAAACGGCAGCCGTTGACGCAGACGTTGGAGTAGTTGAGGTGCTGGTTGTAGATATAGTAAGCCCGGTGGCCGTGCAGGCGCCGGCGCACCAGATTGGCCAGATAGCCCACCCCCAGAAGATCCGGGCTGCGATACAGGGTGAGGCCGTCCTCGAAGCTCAGGCGCTCCTGAGCCTGCACCTTGTCATAGATGGGCAAGAGGGCGGCATCGCTGATATAGGGTTCCGGTCCGGTCATTGTCTCCTCCGGCCGCCGCCGGCGGCAATCACGGGGTTGGGGGATAGGGTACGGGAGAGGGTGACAGGAAGCCTATGCTCTTTTGCCTCCCTCCCGGAGGCCAGCCATAAAAGGGGCAGGCGCTCTCCCTTCCCCCTTCTCTGCTGAGGGAAGGGCCGGGGGAGCGGTGGCTCCCCCACCCTCCCCTCAGACTCCCCTCCCCACCCCCCTTAAGGGGTTGGGGAGAGGGTGGGGGAGAGGGGCTAGAGGGCTATGCTCCCTGGCCCCCTCTCCCGGTATCCTGCCAATTCCTCCCCGGCGGCGCCAATCCCCGGCGCAGCAGTTCAATGAGCTCCCGGCCCCGGACGGCCACCTCCTCAGCCGCGGCCTGGTTCAACCCCAGGGTGACGTCAAAGGCGGGCATGGCCACGGCCTGCAGGAAGCGGTCAAAGACCGCGTCCAACAGAAAAATAGCCGCCTCCGGGGAGACCTCCGCCCGGATCTCCCCCCGGGAAAGGCCCTGGCGCACCAGGGAGGCGAAATAGTCGGCGGCGAAGCGGCGCACCGCGGCCAACAGCTCCTGGCGCCGAGGAGTGCGCTGGTCGTAGAGAATCCGCAGATACAGGCCGAAGAGCCGGGGGTGGCGCCGAAGGAAGTCCACTCCGGCCATCAGCGATTTTTCCAGCCGGGTGAAGACATCGGCCTCCCGGGTCTCTTCCTTGACGCCAAGCAGGGTGCGGCGCACCACCCCCACCGCCACCTCGAAAAGGTAGAGAAAAATTCCCTGCTTGTCGGTAAAATACTGATACAGGGAGCCCTTGGCGATGCCTGAGACCGCCACCACGGCGTTGAGGCTGGCCTGCTCGAACCCCTTGTCGGCAAACTCCGCCAGGGCCGCGTCGATGATCCGCTCCCGTTTTTCCGGGGGCAGATTGAGGAAGGTGGGGCGTACCGGGGAAGCTTCCATATGACCACCTGGTCATACCATGCTTCCCGGAAGGTTGTCAAGGGCTTAAACGCCAAGGGGGCGTGGCGAAATGCCGGGAGTGCACAGGGTTCTTGGGCGAGAAAATGTCCGTCAGGGAAGGGTCAAAGGGGCGTGAGGAGGGCATGGAAGAAAAACGGCATCTCGGCCTGCAGGAACTGGCGGACTTTCTGGAAGATTTGGCCCGGCAGCTCAAAGGCGGCCAGGTGAGGGTGGGCGGGAGTAGTCTTGCCCTGCCGGCGGAACTGGAGGGGAAGGTGGAGCTGTGGGCCGCCGACGGGCGGCTGGGCCTGAAGCTGAAAGCCCGGTGGCCCCAGGTGCCGGTCCACGGGAAGCCGTCTGCTGAACCCCCCGGACCCCCGCCCCGACCCGTGTCGCTGCCCCCCAAGGCACCGGCCCGCAGCTTTAAAGACATCAAAAAGCGGCTGGCCCAGGTCTTCGGCCTGCTGAAAAAGATGGCCGTCCAGGGGGAGCTGCCGCCTCTGCACCTGGTGACGGAGTTTCTCGCCCTGTCCCGGGAATCGGCCCGGTTCGCCGAGCCGGCCTGGCAGGCCTCCATGCAGGATTTCCTGGACCACGCCGCCAATCTGGCAAGAGCCCACGCTCAGGGGCAGCTGGAGCTCTTTGCCCATGAGCTTCGGGACCTGGAGGCCCGGATGCGCGCCTGTCATGAGGAGTATGCCTGATGGCGGTGAAGATCCTCACCACCCCCCGCCTGGAGCGCTGCATCGGCTGCTATTCCTGCTCCCTGGCCTGCGCCCGGCTGGTGCACCGGCGCCTGTCCTGGGAGACCGCGGGCATCCGCATCTTCACCTCCGGGGGGCTGTCCACCGGCTTTGAGGCCAGGGTCTGCCTGGCCTGCGACCCGCCACCCTGTGCCGCGGCCTGCCCCACCGGCGCCTTTGCGCCCCGCAAGGGGGGCGGGGTGGTGGTGCGTCGGCGGCTGTGCCTCCGCTGCGGCGAGTGCGCCCGGGCCTGCCCGGTGAATGCCATTTTTCTGGACTCCCAGGGCGAGCCCTTCGTCTGCCTGCACTGCGGCCGTTGCGTGCCATTCTGCCCCCATGACTGCCTGGCCATGGCGGAGGTGGCTGCCGCCGGGGAGGAGGCGCCATGATCCGGGACACCTTCCGGGTGCTGTGGGTGGATCTGGGGACCGGCAAGGGCCGGGTGGAGGAGTTCCCCGGGCGGGAGGAGGTCCTGGGCGGCAGCGGCCTGGCGGCCCGCCTCTTTGAGCACTACGGCCGCCCAGAGCTCCCTTGGGACCATCCGGAGCAGCCCCTCATCTTCGCCATCGGCCCCTTGACCGGCTACTTCCCCCTGATGAGCAAGACGGTGGCCGGCTTTCTCTCCCCCTATCACGGCCAGTACGCCGAAAGCCACGCCGGCGGCCGCTCCGCCCTGGCCCTGCGCTTTGCCGATTTGGACGCCCTGGTGGTGAGCGGCCGGGCTCCCCGCCCCAGTGTTTTGGGGGTGGGCTCCCGGCACCTGGAAGTGCGGGAGGCCCACTATCTCTGGGGCCGGGATGTCCTGGCGGTGGGCAAGTACCTGCGCCGCATGTTCTCCGGCGCCGGGCACCGCAGCATCCTGCGCATCGGCCCGGCAGGCGAGCAGGGCTCCGCCTATGCCTGCATCAACGTGGACACCTACCGCCACTTCGGCCGGCTGGGGGGCGGGGCGGTGATGGGCACCAAAAACCTCAAGGCCATCGTCATCCAGGGGGACGCCACCTTTCCCCTCCCGGAGGGCAAGGCCTACGCCGCCCTCTTTGAACGGGTCTTCCGGCTCCTCACCGACACCCCCATGATGCGGAAGTACCATGACCTGGGGACGCCCGCCAACATCCGGGTCTTGAACGACCTCAAGGCCCTCCCCTGGCGCAACCTCGCCGCCACCCACGACCCGGCGGCCCGGGAGATCAGCGGGGAGAGGTTTGCCGAGGCCACGCTGCTCCGCAACACCGCCTGCGCCGGCTGCCCGGTGGGCTGCATCCACCTGGGGTTTGTGCGGGAAAGATTCCGGGAGGAAAACCGCTATTTCTTCCGCCAGATCGCCTATGACCATGAGCCCATCTACGCCATGGGCTCCATGCTGGGGGTGACGGACGCCTTTCAGGTGCTCCGCCTCATTGAGGTCACGGACCGCCTGGGCCTGGATGTCATGAGCGCCGGGGTGGCCCTGGCCTGGGCGGTGGAGGCCTGGGAGCGGGGCCTGCTCACCGAACACGACACCCTGCTCCCCCTGGGATTTGGGGATGTCCCCGCCCTGGAGGAGGCCCTGCGCCATCTGGCCTGGGGGAGCACCGACTTCTACCGCCTCCTGGCCCAAGGTGCCGCCAAGGCGGCCGCGGTCTATGGCGGCGGGGATTTTGCCTGCGTGCTGGGGCAGGAGATGGCCGGCTACGCCACCGGCGAAGTCTTCTTCGTCGGCCAGGCCCTGGGCTTCCGCCACTCCCACCTGGATGCCGCCGGCTATGCGTATGACCAGAAGGTTCAGGAACGCCGGGTGGAGGACGCCCTCGCCTACCTCCTCACCGAGGAACGCCAGCGGGTGGTGCTCACATCGCTGGTGGCCTGCCTCTTTGCCCGGGAGGTCTATCGCCCGGAGGTGGTGGCGGAATGCCTGGAAGTCCTGGGCTATCGGGAGGTGGCGGCCCGCCTGCCGGGGCTGGGGGAGGAGATTCAGCGCCGCCGCTGGCGCCTGAAGCTGGCCACCGGCTATGACCCGGAGCGGGTGGAGATTCCCAAACGCTTTTATGAGGTGGAGAACTGGAAGGGCAGGGTGGACGGCAACTTCATGGCCGCCCTGAAGGCCGCTTATGCCCAGGCCATCCGGGAGCTGGGCCGGCCCCTTCAGTGAGGCAGGCTCAAGGGAGAGGGGGCCAGGGAGCATTAGCCCCTTCCCCCTCTCCCGGGCCCTCACCCCCAACCCCTGGACGACGGCTCAGGAGGCCGCCGGGGCCAGGCAGGGGGGCAGGGCGTCGCTCAACCGGTCCGGCCAGGTGTAGGCGCAGAAAAAATAGGCCTGATCCGCAGAGCCGCTGGAAAACCATTTGCTGGCCAGATACGGGCAGGCAAAGCAGAGCTCCGGGACCTCGTCCAGGTCCACTTCCGACAGGCTGACACTGAGGCGGCGGAAATCTTCAGGACGCATGGTGATTTTACGGGGGTGTCTTTTTAATTGTGGGAGAGGGGGCCAGGGAGCAGTGGCCCCCTGCCCCCTCTCCCACGCCCTCTCCCCCCACCCCTTGGTTTAATATGACCTCAAGACGCTTGTCTCGAGGGGAGAGGATACGGAAGGGGCGCAAGGGGACCTTTGACTGGCCCTAAAAAGACTGCCGCACCGGTCTCATCATCATTCGGGAGGAGGGTATGACATCGGAGCAGTCGGACCAGGGCGCCGCCGCGTCCCTCACCGCGGTGGCCGACCGCTACTGTTTCGTCTGCGGCCCGGAGAATCCCCGGGGCCTCAGAATCAAAGTGCGCTATGAGCCCGAGGCGCAGGCGGCCTACACCGAGCTCACCCTCCCCCGGGAGTTCCAGGGCTGGGCCGACCTCATTCACGGCGGCATCCTGGCCACGCTTTTGGATGAGCTCATGGCCCATGCGGTGTGGCGCTTCGCCGGGCCCGGGGTCACCCTCTCCATGGAGGTGCGTTTTCACACTCCCTTGAAACCCGAGGAGGCCATCCGGGTGCGGGGAGTGCTCAGCCCCGGCAACGGCCGCCGCCGCCAGGCCGAGGCGGAGATTTTGCGGCTCTCCGACGGCAAGCGCATCGCCAGCGGCCGCAGCCGCTTCCTCCTCCTGGAGGAGAAGCCCACCTTCCGGGCCATTTAAGGGGTTGGGGGAGAGGGTTTGGGAGAGGGGGCAGGGGGCCACTGCTCCCTGGCCCCCTCTCCCAAAAACCTTGTGGAATAATCTCTCCTTGCTCCCAGACCGCCCATGCTCCGGGTCAGCATCCTCATGGTGGGCCGCACCAAGGAGCCCTTCCTTAGGCAAGGGGTAGAGTTTTTCCGCCGCCGTCTGGCCCCCTATCTCCACCTCACCCTGGTGGAGGTGCGGGCCGAGCGGGAGGTCAAGGGCCTCACGCCCGAGCTCATCAAGTCCCGGGAAGGGGAGCGCCTCCTTGCCCGTGTGCCGGAGCGGGCCTACCTTACCGCCCTGGACCCCAAAGGGAGGGAGTGCACCACCGAGGACTTCGCCCATTGGCTTGGCCGCCGGGAAGCGGAAGCCCGCCCGCTGGCCTTTGTGGTGGGCGGCCACCTGGGACTGGCACCCCAGGTGTTCTCCCGGGCCGAGGAGACTTTGGCCCTCTCCCGCCTCACCTTCTCCCATGAGCTGGCCCGTCTGGTGCTCCTGGAGCAGCTCTACCGGGCCATGACCCTGAAAGCCGGCCATCCGTATCACGTTTAGCCAGCCCTAGCCCGGTCCGCCTCAGGTTTCTGCCCCCCTGCCTCAGTCCCAGGGCCAGATCTGGGCCAGGTAGGCCAATGAGGGCTCCAGACTGCCCTCGGCGTGGGGCTCCAGGGTGATGAGGGGGGGGTTTTCCAGGCGGGCCGCCAGGTAGTCCAGGACGAATTTGAGGGGCACCCGGCCGGTGCCCAGGGCGGCGTGATGGTCGTGGCTGCCGTCGTTGTCGTGCAGATGCAGCAGGCCGATGTGGGGCCAAAGGGCCGCCAGCCAGCCTTCGTAATCCCCATCCCCGAAGGCGAGCAAGTGCCCCACATCGAGGCAGACCTTGAGGTTAGGGACTTGGGCCCGCTGCAGCACCTCCAGAAAGAGGTTTTTATCCTCCCCTTTCTCAAAGACGTTCTCCAGGACCAGCAAGGCGCCTGCGGCCCGGGCGGCTTGGGCCAGCTCCCGAAAGGTGGCGGTGGCCCGACTGAGCCACCTTTTTTGGGCGTGGCGGTAGTGCCGGGCCTCATAGCCCAGGTGACAGACCAGCGCCGCCGGGCGAAAGACAGGCAGCCAGCGCACGACCTGGCGCAGGCGCTTTCTCGTGGCTGCCAGCACCAGGTCATCCAGGGCCCCGGGGGCCATGTCCTGGAAGGGGGCATGCAATGTGAGGCGCCGCCCGGCCAGGAGAAACCGCCGGGCGACGCCCTTAAGGATGCGGGGCGGATAGCGGCTGAGGCTCCGGGCGTCCAGGCCGATTTCCGGGTTCAGGCCCCGCTCCAGAAACAGCGGCCCATAATGGCCCAGGAGATACGGGAAGGGAATGTTGACCTGGACCCGGGAAATGAGGGCCTCAGGGGAAAGCCCCATGCCGCGCCCGCCTCAGTGGGAGGTGGGATACTGCACCAGCTCCACCAGGAGCCCAAAGGTGGCCTTGGGGTGGATGAAGGCCACCCGGGTGTGATGGGCGCCCTCCCGGGGGGTCTCGTCAATGAGCTTGACGCCGGCGGCCTTGAGCTCCGCCACCGCGGCGTCAATGTCCTCCACCTCCAGGGCCAGGTGATGGAAACCCTCCCCCCGGGTCTCCAGGAACTTGGCCACCGGGCTGTCCGGGGCGGTGGGCAACAGCAGCTCCAGGTTGCTCTCCCCCACCTTGAAGAAGCTCACCTTGACCTTCTGGGTCTCCACCACCTCTTCGCCGCCCAGCTCCAGGCAGAGATTCTCGCCGTAGAGCTTTTTGGCCGGGTCCAGGTCCTTCACCGCGATGCCCAGATGGGCGATGCGCTTGATTTTCATGGTCTCCTCCTCGGCGATGTGCGGCCCGTCGGCCCGATATTCGCTTGCCCAAATAAGCTGCCATTATATATGATGAAGCCGAGCGGGGGAAGACGCTCCAGGGGAGGGGAGGCGCACTTCCCCTGCGGAGAATTTTTCTGCCCCGGTCAATCCTCTTTCTCATGAACACGGACGAACTGTTTGCCAAAGTGGCGGCCCGGCTCCAGGAGCTGGCCCCGGAGATGGTGGAGCTGCAGCGAGAGCTGGTACGCCGGGTGGCGGTGGGGCCGGACGCCGGCGGGCCCGGCGAAGGGGAAAAAGCCGCCTTCCTGGCCGAGCTCCTGATCCGCCTGGGGCTGGAGGTGCGCCAATTCCCCGCCCCGGATCCCCGGGTGCCGGGCGGGGTGCGGCCCAATCTGGTGGCCTTCCTGCCGGGCCAGGGAGCGGGCAAGGTCTGGGTGCTGAGCCACCTGGACGTGGTGCCCCCGGGGGACCTCTCCCTGTGGGATTCCGACCCCTTCACGCTCCGGGTGGAGGGCGACCGCCTCTACGGCCGGGGCACCGAGGATAACCACCACGGCATCGTCACCTCCCTGATGGCGGTCCGGGCCCTTATGGAGGTGGGCGTCAAGCCCGCCCGCACCGTGGCTCTGGCGCTGGTGGCCGACGAGGAGACCGGGAGCTCCAAGGGTCTGGATTTTCTCCTGCGGGAGCACGGGGAGCTCTTCCATCCTGAGGACCTCATCATCGTCCCGGACGCCGGCAGCCCCGACGGCACCATGATCGAGGTGGCGGAAAAGAGCCTGCTGTGGCTGAAGCTCACCCTGACAGGAAAGCAGTGCCATGCCAGCCGCCCGGAGCTGGGCCGAAACACCCTCCGGGCCGCGGCCCACGCCATCGTGGCCCTGGAGGCCTTGAAGACGGAGTTTCCCGGGGAAAATCCGCTCTTCCGGCCGCCCACCAGCACCTTTGAGCCCACCAAAGTGGAGGCCAACGTCCCCAATGTGAACACCATCCCGGGGCGGGATGTCTTTTACCTGGATTGCCGGGTGCTGCCGGAATATGGCGTGGAAGAGGTGAAGGCCCGGGTGGCCGCCCTGGCCTCCGAGGCCGCCCGGCCTTTCGGGGTGACGGTGAGCCTGGAGGTGGTGCAGGAGCAGCCCGCCGCGCCCGTCACCGACCCTGAGGCTCCGGTGGTACGGGCTTTAAGCCGGGCCATCCGGGCGGTGTACGGCCGGGAGGCCACCCCCCAGGGCATCGGCGGGGGCACGGTGGCCGCCTTCTTCCGGCGCCGGGGTCTGCCGGCGGCGGTGTGGATGACGGTGAGCGAGACCGCCCACCAGCCCAATGAATACTGCCGCCTCAGCACCCTGGTGGGGGACGCCCAGGTGCTGGCCCATGTCTTTCTTTTCGGGAACTGAGAGGCGGTGACCGCAGATCAGCCTTTGAGGGAGGGCCGAGGGACTGAGGGTCGTGAAGTCTCCCCTCCGACTCCCTCACAGAAGGGGCTGCGAATGGGGCCAGAGAACCCCTGGCCCTTTTTCCCCCAGACAAGGGTCACCGTCTTACCGGGGGCTTACAGGCCCTCCCACAGGTGCCGGTCGTGGCAGTATTCCCAGTTGCTGTCGTCCACAATGAAAAAATTGTCCAGATCTTCAGCCAGCATCTCCGCCCATTCCTCCCGGGCGTCCACCGGGTCCTGGGAGCCAAGCCAGAGGCGGACGCTGAATTCCTGGGCGAAGCCCGGATGGCGCAGCAATTCCCGGGGATGCTGGTCCAAGACGAGATAAGACGCAACTCCCAGATGCCGTCGGATGATCACCGGATAGGACATGGCCTCCTCCTGGAAGCCCCGCCGGTCTCACCTGAGGGCGGGCCGCAATATGCTGAGTGAAATATATATCTCCTTGCCAGAATTTCGGCGGCGAGGCAAGGGGGTGGTGACGGGCCTGCTGCTTTGGGCTGCGCTGACCATGGCTTGCGGCCGTCTGGGGCAGGTGCCTGCGAGCCTCATCCCCGAAGACTACCAGGAGGTGAGCCTGGCCCAACTGCGGGACCCCGCCGCCGCCCGGGCCCTGGTGGGCCGGCAAGTGCGCTTTCAGGCGTTCTTTTGGGAATATGTCCTCTATGACCCGGCCATGCTCAGCAATTACGCCCTGTTGCTCCGCCACCCCCGGGGCTGGTGGGACCTGAGGTGGGCCTCGCTATACGAGTCCCCCCGGATGGAGGGCTTTTATGACCGGCTGGCCCTGGATGTGGGGCAGCAGACCCGGCTTAAGCCCCGGCGTCTGACGCGCCTGATGATTTATGGCGAGGTGCTGCCCCTGGGGTCCAGGCTCACCTACGTGCGCCTG
This sequence comes from Desulfobaccales bacterium, assembly GCA_037481655.1. Classification (NCBI taxonomy): domain Bacteria; kingdom Pseudomonadati; phylum Thermodesulfobacteriota; class Desulfobaccia; order Desulfobaccales; species Desulfobaccales bacterium. Next base: position 158,691 of record JBBFLF010000001.1, read on the forward strand.
CATCAGGCCCAGGAGCTGGAGGCCAACTAGGCAAAGCGCCGCTTCAGGCGATCAGACCGCCGTGGGCCGCGGGCGGTGAAATTCGCAATGATCCTCCATGGCGTGGGGAGTCAGCTTTGCTCGCAGCTTGTCACCCTGGAGGCTGACAGTTCCATATGAATCTGCTGGATCTCGGCATCATCCTGGTGTTGGCTCTGATTGTGCTGCGCGGCTACTATCGCGGGCTCTTTCAGGAGCTGGCGGTCCTGGCCGGAGTGGTGGGAGGGGTGCTGGTGGCGGCCCACTGGTATTCCCGGGTGGGGGCCTGGCTCACCCCCCTCATCAAGGACCCCACCTATGCCCGCTGGGCCGCCTTCGGCCTGCTCCTGGTGGCGGTGTATTGGGCCGTGCGCCTGGCGGCCTTCGGATTGCAGCGCCTGTTGCATTACCTGTATCTGGACTTTTTCGACCGCCTGCTGGGCGCCTCCTTTGCGTTGCTGAAAGGCGGCCTGGTTCTGGGCTTTGCCCTGATGCTGGTGGGGGTGGTGCTCCCCAAGGACTCGCCGTTGCTGAAGGAGTCCCGCACCGCGCCGGTGTTGGTGGGGCTGGCGAAGCAGGCCCTGGGATACCTGCCCCCGGACTTCAAAAAGCGGCTCCAGGAGTATTACCGGGAACAGATGCGCCGGGAGCGCCCCAAAACTGTGCGGTTAGGAACATCACAGGAGGAGATGCGTGTCGGCTGAGCCCGCCGCCGGCCAAGCGGTCGAGCGGTTTTTGAGTATTGTGGCCCGACTGCGGGGCCCGGGAGGCTGCCCCTGGGACGCAAAGCAGACTCCGGAGACCCTGAAGACCTATGTGCTGGAGGAGGCCTATGAGCTCATCGAGGCCCTGGACCTGGGGGATCCGGATAAGATCCGGGAGGAGCTGGGCGACCTTTTCCTGCACATCGTCTTCTTGAGCGACCTCTACCGGGAGCGGGGCGAGTTTACTTTTGCGGAGGTGGTTAAGACCATCACCGCCAAGATGATTCACCGCCATCCCCACGTCTTCGGCAACGCCGAAGCCCGCAGCCTGGAGGACCTGCGCCGCCTGTGGCAGGAGGCCAAGGCCCGGGAAGGCAAGCCCCATAAGGAGGCCCTGGGGGAGGTCTCGGCCGCCCTGCCGGCCCTCACCCAGGCGAAGCGCCTGGGAGAGGCCGCCTCCCGATTAGGCTTTGACTGGCCGGATATCGAGGGCGCCTTGGAGAAGGTGGAGGAGGAGTGGCAGGAATTCCGGCGCGCCTTGGCAGGTCCTCCGGACCCCGCCCGGGAGGAGGAGCTGGGAGACCTCCTCTTTGCCCTGGTGAACGTGGCCCGCTTCCTCCAGATCGACCCGGAACACGCCCTGAGGCGCACCTTGTATAAATTTATCAAGCGCTTCCATGTGGTGGAACGCACCCTGGCCAAGGCGGGCAAGACCCCGGAAACCGCCACTCTGGAGGAGATGGATGCCATCTGGGAGGCGGCCAAGGCAGGGGAACGGTCCGGCCCGGCCTGAAAGGCCCGATTGTCCCCAGGCGGCGGAAGTGATAATCTCAGATAATTACACCGACAAGTGAGGCCCAGGAGTCCATGAACGCCCAGTCGCCCCGGGGCGCCATCTCCATGCCGGTGGTTCTCGGTCTCATCATCGCCGGGGCCGTGCTCTTTGCCGGGGTCTTCTTCTACGTCTTCCATCAGCTCAATATCAAGGTGGAGACGGTGATCCGGAACCAGTTTAACCAGCAACAGCTGGTGCTGGCCCGCAAGATCGCCGACAGCGTGGAGAATCACCTGGACTTCCTGGAGAGCAGCCTCCTCACCATGAGCCGGATGGGCGACAGCTTGGCGTTGGAGCCCGACTCCCCGGGCTTCCACCGCTATCTGACGACCCGCCTTAATGACCTCCTCCCCTTGGGGGTGCTGGATCTGGCCTGGTATGGGGTGGATGGCGTCCTGAAATTTTCCTGGCGGGGACAGCCGGAGGAGGGGGCCTTGATTCGCCTGGAACCGTCCACCCTGGCCTGGGCCCGGGAGCCCGCCAGCAAGGGCCGCTTGCGGCTGGAAAAAACCAGGCCCGGGTCCTATCCCCCCTTCCAGGAGCGACTCATCCTGCCTTTGGCCGCCCCTCTCTATTTTCAGGACCAGTTTTATGGGGTGCTGGTCCTCCTGGCGGATCCTTTCTTCATCTGCGGCCAGGCCACCAAGGAGGTGCGTTCCGGTACCACCGGCTATCCCTGGATCATCAACCAGGACGGCATCTTCCTGGCCCATTATGAAAAGGATTTCGTAGGTCAGGACGCCATCGCCGTGCGCCTGGCCCGCAACCCCGCCATCTCCTTCAAGGGCATCCGGGAGATGCATGAACGTATCTTCCGGGGGGAGGAAGGGGCCACGGAATACATTTCCGGCTGGCATCGCCAGGAGATCGGCCAGGTCCTGAAACTGGCGGCTTTCACCACCATCCGCTTTGATAAAGGCCTCATCCGCAATGTCACCGACGTGGAGGATCCGCAACGCAATCTCTGGGGCGTGGCGGTGGTGGCGCCGGTGGCCGAGGTTTCCGGCCATGTCTGGGAGGTCCTTTACCAGGAGATCGCGCTGGCGGGAGTGTTCTTCCTGATGCTGGTGGTGGGAAGCGGCGTGCTCATCGGTGTGGCCCTCACCTACAACCGCTCCCTCAGCCGGGAGGTGGAGCAAAAGACCCAGGAGCTGAAGGAGTCCCAGGAGCGTTTGCTGCGCTCCGAGCGTTTTGCCGCCGTGGGCGAGGCGGCCTCCTACGTCAGCCATGAGATCAAAAACCCCCTCATGGTCATCGGCGGCCTGGCCCATCAGGTGGCCAAACGACTGGAGGACCGCCCCGAGCTCCAGGAAAAATTGCGCCTCATCCGGGAGGAGGTGCGGCGGCTGGAAACCTTCCTGGGGGACCTGCGGGATTTCACCCGGCCGGCCCAGCCGGTGATGACCCAGGTCAACCTCAACCAGGTGATCCAGGAGGTGGAAAAACTGCTGGAAACTGAGGCCAAGAAGCGGGGCATTGAAATCGTGGAGGATTTGGACAGCCGCCTGCCCCCGGTGTCCGCGGACCCCAATCAGATGAAACAGGTGCTCCTCAACCTGATGAAAAATGCCCTGGAAGCCATGGACGGCGGGGGCCGGCTGGTGCTGAAAAGCGGCGCCGAAGAAGAAAAGGTGTGGTTCTCGGTCACCGATACCGGGGTGGGCATGAGCCCGGAGGTCCTGGCCAAGATCTTCAATCCCTTCTTCACCACCAAAGACAAAGGCACCGGCCTGGGCCTGGCGGTGATTCACAAAATCATCACCGATCACCACGGCAGCATCCTGGTGGAGAGCACTCCGGGTCAGGGCTCCACCTTTGTGGTCAAGCTGCCCAAGGAGCAGTGACGCCGGTGAGGGAAGTCCAGGTGAGGCAGCCAGGATCGCCGCAAAGGGACCCCAGGCCGGAGAAGTCCGAAGACGCCGGCGCCCTGAGCCCGGAGGAGCGCAAGCGCCGCCGGGAGCGCTTCCTCATCGCCCTCACCTTGCTTCTGGTGGTGAGCCTCACCGGGGTGGAGATCTACCTGGTGCGTCAGCGGGGCCACCCCCTCTTCGGCAGCCTCCTGGCCTTCGGGTTGCTCAACCTCAACGCCATCCTCTTTCTCCTCTTCACTTTTCTCGTCTTTCGCCATCTCACCCGGCTCTTTCTGGAACGGCGCCAGCGGGTCTTCGGTTCCCGGCTGCGGGTGCGGCTGGTGCTGACCTTCATCACCCTGGCCCTGCTGCCCACCCTGTTCATGTTTTTCATCGCCTGGCAGCTCATCTCCAGCCGGGTGGACCTGCACTGGGGCGGGCGCCTGGGGGAGGTCCTGGACCAGAACCTGATGCTCTCCCAGGCCTTCACCGAGGAAGCCGGCGAGAAGCTCAAGGCCTTAAGCCGCCTCTTTGCCCGGGAGCTCCTCACCCCCGATGGCCGCCTGCGGCCGCGGCCGGATGACTTGAAGCAGCTTCTCTCTGAGTGGCGGGCCACCCATGGCCTTTGGGGCATCGCCCTGTTTCAGCCCACCGGGGAGCTTCTGGCCGAAGCCCGGGACCCGGCCGGTGCGGCCGCGCCCCCGGTGGCCCTGCCGCCCACCGCCGCCCTGGGCCGGGGGGAGGAACTCACCCTGACCCAGACGGTGCCCGGCGGCGGCCTGGTGAGTCTCCTCACGCCCCTGCCGGAGCAGGGTCCGCCCGTGGCCTATCTGGTGGTGCGGGATTATTACCCCCGCCTCTTCTGGGCCCGCCTCACCGGCACCGAGGCCAGCCTCCGGGATCTGAAGGCCGTGGAGCTCCTCATCCGGCCGGTGCGCATCAGCCACTATCTGGCCCTGATCATCGTCACTCTGCTCACCCTCATGGCCGCCATCTGGGTGGCCTTTTATCTGGCCCGGGAGATTACCACCCCCATCCAGCAATTGGCCGAGGGCACCCACAAGATTGCCGAGGGGGATTTCAGCTTCCACATCAACCTGGAGGGCACCGACGAGATCGGTTTTCTGGTGCAGTCCTTCAACCGCATGACCCAGGAGCTGCAGCAGAGCCGGGCCCAACTGGCCCAGGCCTATGAGCAGCTCCGGGCCTCCCACGCCGAGCTGGCGGCCCGCAAGCGGCATATGGAGATCCTCCTGGAGAACGTGGCCGCCGGGGTGGTGGCGGTGGACGCCCAGGGGCGCATCACCACCATCAACGAATCCGCCGCCCAGATGCTGGGGCTCAACCGGGAGGAGGTCCTGGGCCGGCCGGCCCGGGAGTTCGTCTCCCCGGTGCAGGCCGAACGGCTGGCCGAGGTGGTGGCCGAAGCCAGGCGGCACCCCAAGGGCACGGTGGAGCGCCCCTTCATCTTGAGCCTGCCGGACCGCACCCTGTCCCTGCTCCTCAAGCCCACGGTGCTCAAGGATGAATCCGGCCAGGACCTGGGGGTGGTCATCGTCTTTGAGGACCTCACCGAATTGGAGCGGGCCCAGCGCCAGGCGGCCTGGCAGGAGGTGGCCCGGCGCATCGCCCACGAGATGAAAAATCCCCTCACGCCCATCAAGCTGGCGGCCCAGCGGTTGGCCCGGCGTTATGCCGGCAAGCTGCCCGACGACGGCCAGGTCTTTGAGGAGTGCACCCGCATCATCAGCGATCAGGTGGATCACATCCGGGACCTGGTGAACGAGTTCTCCCGTTTTGCCCGCCTGCCGCAACTGCACCTGGCCCCCACCGATATGAACGAGCTCATCCGGGAGACCATCAAGCTCTACCAGGGGGGCCGGCCCAATCTTCGCCTGAGCTTCACGCCGACTCCAGACCTGCCGCCCCTCCTGTTGGATCGGGAGCAGATGCAGCGGGTGCTCCTCAATCTCCTGGACAACGCCTTGGCCTCCTTAAGCGATGGCGGGGAGATCCGCCTGGCGGCCCGGCTGCTCCCCGAGCGCCAGCGGGTGGAGGTGGAGGTGGCGGACACTGGCCCCGGCATCCCGGACCGGGACAAGAGTCGCATCTTTGAGCCCTACTATTCCACCAAACAGGGCGGCACCGGCCTGGGCCTGGCCATCGTGCAGTCCATCATTGCCGATCACGGCGGCCACATCCGGGTGGAGGACAATGTCCCCCATGGCGCCCGGTTCATCTTTGACCTGCCCTTGAAATCTCCGAACCATGGCCACCATACTCATCGTGGATGACGAACCCCAGATCCTCAAGACCGTGGGTGGGATCCTGACGGATGAGGGCTTTGAGGTCCTCACCGCCGCCGACGGCGACAGCGCCTTAAAGACGGTGCGGGAGGAGACCCCCGACCTGGTCCTCCTGGACATTTCTCTCCCGGACCGGGACGGTCTGGAGGTCTTAAGCGAAGTAAAAAAACAGGATCCCCTCTTGCCGGTGATCATGATCTCCGCCTACGGCTCGGTGGAAAATGCCGTCAAGGCCACCCGTCTGGGGGCCTATGACTTCATCGAGAAGCCGCCCCACGCCGACAAGATCCTCTTAAGCGTGCGCAACGCCCTGGAGCTGGCCCGGCTGGCCGAGGAAAACCGGCGCCTGCGGCAGCAGGCCGCGCCGCCCCGGGAGATCATCGGCCAAAGTCCCGCCATCCAGGCCCTCAGGGAGAAACTGCGCCTGGTGGCGCCCACCAACGCCAGCGTCCTCATCACCGGCGAAAACGGCACCGGCAAGGAGCTGGTGGCCCGGGCCCTGCATCAGCTCAGCAAACGGGCCCACCAGCCCTTCGTGGAGGTGAACTGCGCCGCCATCCCCGAGGACCTCATCGAAAGCGAGCTCTTCGGGCATGAGAAGGGGGCCTTCACCGGGGCGGTCTCCCGGCGGCCCGGCAAATTCGACCAGGCCCACGGCGGCACCCTGTTTTTGGATGAGATCGGCGACATGTCCCTCAAGACCCAGGCCAAGATTCTCCGCATCCTGGAGGAGCAGCGCTTCGAGCGGGTGGGGGGCAGTCGCCCCATTCAGGTGGACGTGCGCATCATTGCGGCCACCAACAAGAATCTGGAAGAGGAGATCGCCAAGGGGAATTTCCGGGAGGACCTCTACCACCGCATCAATGTCATTCCCCTGCACGTGCCGCCGCTGAGGGAGCGCACCGAGGATATTCCCCTCCTGGCCGAGCATTTCCTGAGGGAAGTGGCGATGGAAAACCATACCCTGCCCAAACGCCTCTCCCCTGAGGCTCTAGAGGCATTAAAACGCCTGCCCTGGCCCGGCAACGTCCGGGAGCTCCGCAACTTCCTCTGGCGCCTGGCCATCCTGGTGCCCGGGGAGGTCATTGAGGCCCATGACCTCACCTTGGCCCAGCCCCAGGCCCTCACCGGCGGCGAGACTTCCCTGGAGGCGGCCCTCTTCCAGGAGACCTCCTTCCGGGAGGCCCGGGCCCGCTTCGAGCGGGAGTTTCTCCGGCGCAAGCTGGCGGAACACGGCGGCAACGTCAGCGCCACCGCCGAGGCCATCGGCCTGGAGCGCTCCCACCTGCACCGCAAACTCCGGGCCCTGGGTCTGGAAGGCTGAGGCGTCCGGCCCTCCAGGGCCCCTCTCCCTGCCTCATTTCTCCTTTAATTAGTCAGCGAATCTCAGGAAATTTCTGAAAATTTTGGTCAAAAATATTGGCCAGGGATTTAATTTTTTTCTATAATGCAGGAAATTCCCTGATAATTGCTCAGGAAAATCCTGAGAAAGTGGGTCAGTCCAGGTCAGAGGAGGCGGTTCCAGGATGGACCGGGAGACACGACTGGCGGCGGTGAAGACTCTCACCAGGATGGTGCTGAAAGAACTGGCCCCCCCGGAGGAATCCATTCATTTTGACGGCCGCTTTGCCCGTTTCGCCCAGACCGCCGGGCTGCCTCAGGCGGAGGAGCGGCTGGCCTTCTTTCGCTCCCGGGAGCAGGGGTTGGACCTCACTCTGGTGGCGGGCATGTTCTTCCAGGTGCTGCTGGAGGCGGAGAGCCTCCCTGCCCACCCCCAGGAGCGGGTCGCCTATGTGCGCCGCCAGGCCAAAAACTACCTCATCACCCGCCTGGCCGGAGAGGTGCCCCTGTCCCGTTTCTTTCGGCTCCTGGAGCTCATCGACGCCCATGTGCGGCATTACTTCGATAACCTGCGGGGAGGCTGGCTCAGGCCAGACAGCGCAGAGGCGGCGGAGTCCTCTCCGGTGGCGCCCCCAAACCGCCTCCGGACCCGGGAATTGCGGGAGGCGCTGGCCCGCATGCCCCTCCAGCCCACGGGCCGGCGCAAGTTCACCCAGGAAAGCCTGCTGGCCTTTTTGGAGAGCAGCCAGGGCGGCTGGTTCAAACTCCTGGATTTCGAGACCCACTTCCAGGTGAACAAAAAGACCGCCTGGGCCTACCTCAACCTCCTCCTCCAGGAGGGCATCCTGGAGCACAACGGCGAAAAGGCCAACAAAGTCCGCTACACCTTGGCCCGGCGCTTCCGGGAGGGGGAGCCGCCGCCGGAGCCCACCATCCGGCCGCGGCCGCTGCCTCTGGCTTTCTGAGTGGCGAAGGGGGAATTACCGCCAAGCAGGGCGGGTAGGTTGTCCAGGGGAGGAGCCGGGATGGCTTCTTTCCTGTCACGTACCTTTCTCTTTTCCTTCCTGATCTTGAAACCCAGACCCCGGGGCGATGAGGTGAAGGAAAGCCTGACCTCGGGCGCAGAAGTGGCTTTAACTGTGGGGGCCTCCCTTTGTCTGGCCTTTGGCCCCTGGCCCTTGCAGAGCCGCGAAGCCGCAGCCGGCGGAGGCCGGCTCCCCGCCAGACCCTTTCCTTGCCGATAACTGGCAAAATTTTCCCCGGCAGGATATATTAAGGCATAGCAGTGGCAAGGGGAAGCCAGAGGGTCAGGTTTCTTCCCCGTCGGCCAGGAGTTCCCCCGGTCTCTGTGTGAGCCTGGGGAAAGGTCAGACGAAGGGAGAGCCGCCGCCCCTCGGTGAGTCCAGGTCTTACATCAGGGCATTTTCAGGAAGGCGCCGGGGGCGGCTTGGCGCCTTCTCTGGCGCAGTCGGGGCCAATCGCCTGGGAGGAAAGGGTGTCCCCGGTGAAGCCGGAGAGGGCGCGCAAACCCTCGGCCAAGCGCCCCAAGGAAGCGACGGATGGCCAAAGAGAAGGGAAAAAATCACCGGGGCCAGAAGCTGGAGATCCGGGTCATTCCGCCCCAGTATCTGCATCTGCCCCTGGTGGAGATCGCCCGCCTCATGGGGGAGGGGCCCCTCCTGTGGCCGGGAGGGGCCGGCCGGGCTCAGGGGGTGAAGTTTGTCCCCTGCGAAGTGAAAAAGAAACGGGGCCGCAAGCCCAAAAACGATAGAAAGCCCGCCAACGGCCAGGAGAAGGGCCTCTAGAGGCCCGTCCGGCCGGTCTGCTCCTGCTGACCTGACACCGCCACCCATGCTCAGCGACCAGATCATCATCCGGGGCGCCCGGGAGCACAATCTCAAAAACCTGGACCTGGAGCTCCCCCGGCAGAAGTTCATCGTCATCACCGGGGTCTCCGGCTCCGGCAAGTCCACCCTGGCCTTCGACATCCTCTATGCCGAGGGCCAGCGGCGCTACGTGGAGAGCCTGTCGGCCTATGCCCGGCAGTTTCTGGAGCTCATGGACAAGCCGGACGTGGAGTACATCGAGGGCCTTTCCCCAGCCATCGCCATCGAGCAGCGCAGCGCCTCCCGCAACCCCCGCTCCACCGTGGCCACCGCCACCGAGATCTACGATTACCTGCGGGTGCTCTTTGCCCGGGTGGGCACCCCCACCTGCCCCCGCTGCGGGGTGCCCATCGCCTCCCTCTCGGTGTCCCAGATGGTGGACCGCCTCCTGGAACTCCCCGCCGGTACCCGCTTCACCGTTCTGGCCCCAGTGGTGGTGAACCGCAAAGGGGAGCACCGGGCCCTCCTGGAGCGCCTGGCCCGGGAGGGCTTCACTCGCATCCGCCTGAACGGCGAGCTGGTGGAGCTGGAGGAGCTGCCGCCCCTGGACAAGAACAAGCGCCACACCATCGAGGCGGTGGTGGACCGCCTGGTGGTGAAGGAGGATCTGGCCCCCCGCCTCACCGACTCCCTGGAGCTGGCCCTGAAGCTGGCCGAGGGCACGGTGCGCATCGCCTTGCAGGAGGGGGAGGAGTTCATCTTCAGCGACAAATTCGCCTGCGACCTCTGCGGCCTCAGTCTGCCGGAGATCACCCCGCAGCTCTTCTCCTTCAACAGCCCCCAAGGCGCCTGCCCCGCCTGCTCCGGGCTGGGGAACCGCTTGGTGGTGGACCCGGACCTGGTGGTGCCTAACCCCGATCTCTCCCTCCGGGAGGGGGCCATCCGGCCCTGGTCCCGGCAACCCCCCGTCCGTCACCAGGAGCTCCTGGAGGCCCTGGAGAAGCATTACGGCTTTTCCAGCCGCACCCCCTTCAGGCTCCTGGATGAGGAGGTCAAACGGGCGCTCCTATATGGCTCCCAGGGCGCCAATATCGACTTTTTCACCGAACATGGCCACCGGCGCCACTTCCTGCCCCGGCCTTTTCCAGGGGTCATCCCTTGGCTGGAGGAGCGCTACCGGGAGACGGAGTCCTCTTTCCTGCGGGAGGAGATCGAGCAGTACATGACCTGGCAGCCCTGCCCCACCTGCGGGGGGGCCAGGCTCCGGCCCGAGGCCCTGGCGGTGAAGCTGGGGGGCCTCAACATCAGCGAGGTGACCGGCTTCAGCGTGGCCCAGGCCTTGAGTTGGTTCAAGGAGCTCAGCCTCACTCCCCGCCAGGCCCAGATCGCCCGCCGGGTGTTGAAGGAGATCACCGAGCGCCTGGGGTTTTTGCTGGAGGTGGGGCTGGACTACCTCACCCTCAACCGGGCCACCGCCACCCTGGCCGGGGGTGAGGCCCAGCGCATCCGGCTGGCCACCCAGATCGGCTCCAAGCTCTCCGGGGTGCTCTACATCCTGGATGAGCCCAGCATCGGCCTCCATCCCCGGGATACGGCCCGGCTCCTCAAGACGCTCAAGGTGCTCCGGGACCTGGGAAACACCGTCATCGTGGTGGAGCATGACCCGGAGACCATCCGCCAGGCGGACTTTGTGGTGGACATGGGCCCCGGGGCCGGCCGCCACGGCGGCGAGGCCGTCTTTACCGGGCCCCCGGCCCGCCTCCTCAAGGCCGACACCCTGACCGGTCTTTATCTCTCGGGCCGCCGGGAGATCGCCGTGCCCGCCGTGCGGCGCACCCCCACCGGCTGGCTGGAGCTTAGCGGCGCCGCGGGCCACAACCTGAAGGAGGTCACCGTCCGCATCCCCTTGGGGGTCCTCACCTGCGTCACCGGGGTCTCCGGCTCCGGCAAGAGCACTCTGGTGATGGACACCTTATATCCGGCCCTGCGCCAGAAGCTCTACCGGGCCCGGGTGCCCGCCGCGCCCTATCGGGAGCTTTCCGGGAGCGAACAGCTGGACAAGGTCATTCACATCGACCAGAGCCCCATCGGCCGCACCCCCCGGTCCAACCCGGCCACCTACTCCGGGGTCTTCACCCTCATCCGGGAGCTCTTCTCCCAGGTGCCTGAGGCGCGGCTCAGGGGCTACAAGCCGGGCCGCTTCAGCTTCAATGTCAAGGGCGGCCGCTGCGAGGCCTGCCGGGGCGAAGGCATCAACAAGATCGAGATGCACTTCCTGCCGGACGTCTATGTGAAGTGCGAGGTCTGCCACGGCCTGCGCTACAACCCCAGCACCCTGGAGATCCGCTACAAGGGCCTCAACATCGCCGAGGTCCTGGAGCTCACCGTGGACCAGGCCCTGGAGGTCTTTGGGCCGGTGCCGGCGCTCCGGGACCGCCTCACCACCCTGGCGGACGTGGGCCTGGGCTACGTGCAGCTGGGGCAGTCCGCCACTACCCTGTCCGGCGGCGAGGCCCAGCGCCTCAAACTCTCCCGGGAGCTGGCCCGCCGGGCCACCGGCCGCACCCTCTACATCCTGGATGAGCCCACCACGGGCCTGCACCTGGCGGACATCGAGAAGCTCCTCCAGGTCCTCAACCGCCTGGTGGAGGCCGGCAACACCGTCATCGTCATCGAGCACCACCTGGACGTCATCAAGACCGCGGACTATCTCATCGATCTCGGCCCTGAAGGCGGCGATGCCGGCGGCCGGGTAGTGGCCGTGGGCCCGCCGGAATTCGTGGCCGAAGTGCCGGAATCCCACACCGGCCGTTTCCTCAAGCCCCTCCTCCCCCTGTCTCCCCGGCGGCGGGCGGCGGCCAACTGAGGGGAGCCGCGGCAGACACCTCGGATCCCGGCCCGTTTGGCGGGCTATCCTGCGAGTCCTGCAACTAGCCGCTGCGGGCCAGGGGTCGAGGCCCTCTGCCCCCTCTCCCATGCGCCTTCCCCCAGTCCTCTGTATAAGGAGGGGAGCTTAAGGGAAGCAGGAAAGCCACCCCTCCTTCGGCCCTCCCAAAAATCCTTTTACAGCGGTCTCATCAGGGAGCATCTTGCCCGGAGGGCAATGGCAAGCCGGGGTTGAACTTCTAGGCGGTTGTCGACCAGTATCTTGTCGCGGGAAAGCTGAAAAGGGCGCGTGAGGAGAAAAGGTGGTAACCGACCTTCGCCGGTTAGACGTTGCCCATGGTGAGGTGATAGGCCAGGTTGTCCAGCTTGACGGTGAAGTCCACGTTCTCCACCGCCAGCCCCTCGGGCACCTGCAGCTGGATGGGGGCGAAATTGAGGATGGCCCGGATGCCGGCCTGAATGAGGCGCTGGGCCACCTCCTGGGCCTGAGGGCCGGGGGTGGCGATGACCCCGATCTCCACCCCGGTCTCCTTGACCACCCGCTCCAGCTCATCCAGGTGGTGGATGATGAGGCCGTTGGGCAGCCGCCGCCCCACCTTGGCGGGGTCCACATCGAAGACCGCGGCGAATTCATAGCCCTGCTTGGCGAAGTTCTGGTGCGACAGGAGCGCCGAGCCCAGATTCCCCACCCCCACCAGGGCCATCTTCCAGACCTTGTTCAGGCCCAGGATGCGCTTGATCTCAAAGAGGAGCTCTTTGACGAAATAGCCCACCCCCCGGATGCCGAATTCGCCGAAGTAGGCCAGGTCCTTGCGGATCTGGGCGGGGTTGATGCCGCACTTCTGCGCCAGCTTGTCCGAGGCGATGATCTTCACCCCTTCCTGAGCCAGGGCTTCCAGGTAGCGGGAATAAATGGACAAGCGGGTGATGCTGGCCGCGGGAATTTTGGAAAATTTCGTGGGAGAACGCATCCTTATCCTACCGAGGGGGGAAAACCTCGTACAATTTTGCACATGAAGCGGCCTGAAAAGGGGGAGGCCGTAAGCCTCCCCCCATCTTCAGGTTACAGCTTCAGACCCAGGGCGGCGCCGATGGGACGGGCCATGGGGTAGGCAAAGAGGATGATGAGGGCCACGACCAAGGCGTAAATGGCCAGAGACTCGATCATGGCCAGACCGATGAGCATGGTCACGGTGATCTTACCGGAAGCTTCGGGGTTGCGGGCGATGCCTTCCACCGACTTCTGGATGGCCAGGCCCTGACCGATGCCGGTCCCGAAGGCGGCGATGCCCATGCCGAAACCGGCAGCCATCACCGCATAGCTGAAGAAGCTCCCCAGACCGGCGGCGGCACCGGCGGGTTCCGCCGCAAAGGCCGCGGAGGTCAGCAGCAGGGACACCAGCAGACCCAAAGCAAGACGCAGAGACATAGAGAAAAACCTCCTGTGTTATGTGAAGTTGGCCTTCTTCCGCAATCAGTGGGCGTGCTCCATGGCCCCGGCGAAGTACATCATGGACAGCAGGGTGAAGACAAAGGCCTGCACCAGGCTGGTGAAGATCGCCAGGAACATCATGGGCAGCGGCGCCAGAAACTTCCCGGCCAGGAAAATGAGAATGATGAGCACCGTATCCTCGCCCATGATATTGCCGAAGAGACGCAAAGTCAGGGAGAGGACCCGGGCCAGGTGGCCGATGATCTCAATGGGGAAGAACAGGGGCGCCAGCCACGGGATGGGCCCCAGGAAATGCTTGATATACTTGGCCCCATGGAACTTGATCCCCAGATAGTGGGTATAGACAAAAGTGCACAGGGCAAAGGCCAGCGTGGTGTTGATATTGGCCGTGGGGGAGAAAAACCCCGGAATCAGGCCGATGAGGTTGCACACCAGGATGAAGATGAAGGCGGTGCCGATATAGGGGAAGAAAGCCCGGCCTTCCTCACCGGTGATCTCCACCATGAACTCTTCCAGGCCGCCCACAAAAAGCTCCATGACGTTCTGGGCCCCGGCGGGCACCAGCGCCACCTGCTTGCTGGCCATCACCCCCAAGAGCACCAACAGGCCCATGATCAGCCAAGCATAGGTGACATGCGGCGGAATGTGGAGTCCGAACTTTCCCAACAGCAGGTCAAGAAACAGAATGGGGTGTTCCATGAGACGGGTGTGCCTCCTTCCTCTTTAACTTGACGGTTTCGGTGATGGCCGCCAGCATCAGGGTCAACACCACCGTGGACAGACCGACGACTAAGCCGATGACATGCACCCGGCCGGAGCCGACCAGGTAAAAAATCAGCGCCAATACCACGACATAACGCAACGCCTGGCGCACGGCGAAATAGGCCTTGGCCCGGCCTCCCTCCTCCGGGGGCCCCGCCTGGGCCCGGACCGCCAGGCCCTGCACGGCCCGGTGCAGGGCATGAAAGTTGAGCACGGAAAGCAAGCCTCCCACCACCACCCCCACGGCAAAGTCCACTCCCAGCGTCAGCCAGCTCACCGCGGTCAGTCCGGCCAGGATCACCCAGTTGGTGATTTTCAGGGTGCGGGGGGAGAGGAAATCCATGCCCCTCACTTATAGCGCTTGCCCATGATATAGAGATTGCGGAAGCCCGCAATGATGCCCGCCAGCAAGCCCAGGTAAAAAAAGATGACGCTGTCGAAGACGCCCCAGAGCCAGTAGCCCAAGAGCCCGCCGATGGCGATGGCCAGCACCACCGACAGGCCGATGGAGGAGGCCCGGTAACCGCCTTGGAGCAACTCTTTCAGAAACTGCTTGGTCTCTTCCTTCACGAGCCCCGTCGCTTTCTGCCTGGGGAGAGGCCGGACTTTATGCCTCTTTTCACATGAGCCTGTCTATCACAGGCCTCCCCCCAAGTCAAACTTTTTTTCCGGCATGGCTGTCCAAAAAACAGACTGCCTGAATATCCATGAAAGATCAGGTAGATAGCTGAAGACAGTGGCAGATGGCATTCGGGAAAGGGAGGGGCGGGGGCGAAAATTCCCTCCCCACTCTCCCAGACCCTCTCCCCCAGCCCCTTAAATCTTTTGCATGCACCCAATGGAATTCTTGGCCCCGATGGCCCGAAGCTGAGGTGGCGGGGAGGGGAAATTTGAGAGGGGGCGGAGAGCCTTCTTACCCGCAGATCCCCCCCAAAAATCTCTTTCGCCCCGGTCTCAGTTAAGAAGAGCCGGGGGCCCGGCCTGTTTCACTTAGCCCCCGGTGGCGCTCGTCAATTTCCCGGCCCGGTATTGGGTGCCGTTAATTTGGCGGCAGGCAGCTCCACCACAAAGGTGGTGCCCTGGGGCCCGGTGTCCGCCACCGCGATGCGCCCCAGGTGCTTCTCGATGATGCCGTAGCTGATGGACAGCCCCAGGCCCACGCCCTTGCCCACCTCCTTGGTGGTGAAGAAGGGATCGAAGAGCCGGCTCAGGTGGCTTTCCGGGATGCCGGGGCCGGTGTCGGTGAAGCGCACCCGCACCAGCTCGCCGCCCTGGGCCACCTCAGTGGACACGGTGAGCCGCCCCTTGCCCTCCATGGCCTCGGCGCCGTTCATCAGCAGATTGATGAACACCTGCTCCAGGCGGCCGCGATCCCCCATGACCGGCGGCAGGTGCGCCTGGAAGTGCCGCACCACCTCCACGGACTGAAAGAGGAGGTGATCGCTCACCAGCGCCAGGACGTTGTCCAGGATCTCATTGAGGTTCACCGGCACCATGCGGGCCGGGGTATAGCGGGAGAATTCCAGCAGCCCCTTGACGATCTCCTTGCAGCGGGTGGCCTCCTTGACGATCTTCTCCACCTGGCGCCATTCGGGGCTCTCCCGCTCCAGGTCCTCCAGGAGGAGATAACTCAGGACCAGAATGCTTCCCAGGGGGTTGTTCATTTCATGGGCCACTCCCGCGGCCAGCTGGCCCAAGGCCGCCAGCTTCTCGGTGTGGGCCAGATGCTCCTCCAGCTGCTTCTTTTTGGTGATGTCCCTAAGATGCGTCTGGCTGGCCGGCGCCCCCCCATAGGTGGTGGGAAAGGAGATGGCCTCCAGATTGATGCAACTGCCGTCCTTCCTTTGGCCCTTGAGTTCAAAGATGCGGGGTTTAAAGTGGCCTTTCAGGAGGCGCAGCACCTGTTCCCGGGCCCGCTCCGGTCCGGGGAGGCTGAGGAAGGTGGTGAAGTCCCGCCCCAGCATTTCTTTTGGAGCCTCGCAGCCGAACATCTCCAAAGCCGCCGGATTGGCATACAAAATCTCCCCCTCCCGGTGCAGGAGGATGCCGTCCAGGGAGGCCTCCGCCAGGAGGCGGTATTTCTCCTCCGATTCTTTGAGCTGCCGGGCCAGCTGCTCCCGCTCGGTGATGTCCACAATGGACTGCACCGCGCCCACCACCTGCCCTTCGGGGCCGTAAATGGGGGAGGAGGTGCTGTAAAAGGAGCGCTCCCGGCCCTGGAAATCGGGGAAATATTCATACGCTTCAAAGGCCACCGGCAGATAGGGGGAGCGCTTCAGTTCCTTGTTGCCGAAGAAGCGCTCCAGGGCCTTGAAGTTGTGCTCCACCACCAGGGAGGCCATGCTGGGGCCTTCGTGGGCATAGAAGGGCAGCCAGTAGCTGTAGGTGCCCAGCATCTCCTCCCGGGAGCGGCCGGTGAGCTCCTCGCAGGCCCGGTTCCAGGCGATGATGCGGTGGCTGCGGTCAATGACAAAAGTGGGGATGGGCAGACCGTCCAGGATCCACTGGGTGGCGGTCTTCTCCCGGACGAGGTCCTCCTGGCTCTGTTTGAGGAGGGTAATGTCCTTGATGAAGCCCTCGTAGCCGGTGATCAGGCCCTCGGCAGTGCGCCGGCCGATGCCGGTGAGGAGGGCGGGGACAGTCTCTCCGGCGGCGTTTTTGAGGGTAAGTCCCAGATCCCGGGCAAAGCCGTCCTGTTCCACCAAACCGGTGAAGCGCTCCCAATCCCGGGGCTCCGCCAGGAAGCGCCGGAAGCTGGTCCCCAATACCTGCTCCTTGGCCGCCACCCCCAGAAGCTCCAGACCGGCGGGGTTGAGGTCCAACAGCAGGCCGTCCCGGTCGGTGACAAAGATCAGGTCCATGCAGCCTTCAAAGATCCGCCGGTAACGCCGCTCCGAGCGCTTCAGGTCCCGGTAGAGGCAGGCGTTGGCGATGGCCAGACCGATCTGATTGCCCAGGATGGCGTAAAACTCCGGGGTCATGCCCGAGAAGGTGTCCGGCTGCGGGGAGGCCAGGTTGAGAAAGCCCGTCACCTGCTCCCGGAATTTCAAGGGAATGCTCACCAGGCTCTGGTAATGGCGGTAATGCTGGATGGAGCGGGAAAAGGTGGAGAGGGCCACCCGGGGGTCGGAGCTCAGATCCCGGACGAGGAGGGGGGCCGCAGCCCGGGTGAGATAGGGAGTGATGATCTCCTCCAGACCCCCGCCGGTGAGCTCCTCCAGGTAAGCCGGGGGAAAGCCCCGGGCCGCCAGGCTGCTCAACCGCCGCCGCCGGCCGTCCCACAAGAGCAGGATGCCGGCGTCGATCTGAAAGAAATCCAGCAGGGCATCCAGGATCAGGTCCACAATCTCCTGGAGGTCATGGGTATATGAGGAGATAGTGGCGATGTCGTTGAACAGGCTGAGCTCGGGGCAGTAATCCCTCAGCCTCTGGCCGGCAGGCCGGCGGCGGGGCAGGAGAGGGGGGTCTTCTGATTTCATGGCCATGAGAGCACCGTCCGCTGGATCAGGCCGCTCCCTCGCCCCCAGTCCTCGCTGGGGGTGGAGAGGTGAGGGGGCAGGAGCCGGGGGGTCCCCGGTCTGCCCTTGGAATCATTATACCTGAAAACGGGGCGCCAGGTGGGGCCACAAGATGCCGCTGCGCAGTCGGGCGGCGGTGAGGATGGCCCGGAGGTCCGCTTCGGCCTGGGCGAGGTCGTCGTTGACCACCAGATAGTCGTATTGGGAGGCCTGCTTCAGCTCTTCCCGCCCCTGCGCCAGGCGCTGGGCCAGTTCCCGGGGAGAAAGCCCTCCCCGGGCGCGGAGACGCCGCTCCAGCTCCTCCAGGGAGGGGGGGAGGATAAAAATGAGGATGGCTGCGGGAAAAAGGCTTTTGATGGCCAGGGCTCCCCGGGGCTCCAGGTCCAGGAGGGCATCGGCCCCGACACTGATGGTGCGCCGTACCCACTCCACCCCGGTGCCGTAGAAATGGCCGAACTGCTCCACCCACTCCACCAGGCCGCCGCTGTCCTTCAGGCGCAGAAAATCCTCGTGGCTGATGAAGTGATAATCCACCCCCTGCACCTCCCCGGGGCGGGGGGGGCGGGTGGTGTAGGACACGGAAAACTTCAGCCGGGAATCGGCGGCCAGGAGGCGCTGGATGAGGGTGCTCTTGCCGGCGCCGGAAGGGGCGCTGATGACAAAGATGCTCCCGTCCACTCAGGCCTCTTTCACCAGGAGAGCCGGGCGGGCCGCCCCGGCGTGGCCGTTGAAGCGCTGGGACAGGGTCTCCACCTGCACCGCGGACAGGATGACGTGATTGCTGTCGGTGACGATGATGGCCCGGGTCTTGCGGCCGTGGGTGGCATCCAGGAGGAGATGGTTTTTCCGGGCCTCTTCCCTCAGGCGCTTGCCGGGAGCCGAATTGGGCATCAGCACCGCCACCACCCGGTGCACGGCCACCATGTTGCCGAAGCCGATGTTGACCAGCCGCTCGTCCATGACTCCCCCTCTCAGTTATTCGACGTTGTGGATCTGTTCCCGGAGACGCTCCAGGAGGCCCTTGGCGGTGAGCACCTCCTGGGTGATGCTGAGGTCGGAGGCCTTGGCGCCGATGGTGTTCACCTCCCGGAGCATCTCCTGCACCAGAAATTCCAGCCGCCGGCCCACCGGCCCGCCGCCGGCCAAAAGCTCCCGGAATTGCCCCACGTGACTCTCCAGCCGGGCCAGCTCTTCCGAGACATCCCGGCGTTCCGCCAGGAAAGCCAGCTCCTGGGCCAGCCGGGCGTCCTCCACTTCCCCCACCTCGCCCTTGAGCTCTTCCAGCCGGGCGAGGATCTTCTGCCGCCAGGCCTCGGGGCTGACGGTGGCCTGCGCCTGGATGCGGGCCGCCGCCCCGGCCAGCTCCTCCAGGTGGCGGCTTAGGTCGGCCCGCAGGGCCTCGCCTTCGGCCCGGCGCATCTCCTCCAGGGCGTCCAGGGCCTGGTGGAGGGCCTGCGCCAGGATGCTCCAGGTCTCCTCCAGATCCGGGGCCTCCCGTTCCCGGGTGATGAGCCAGTCGGCGAAGCGCAGCAGGTGCTCCAGCCGAAGGGGCTCCGTAAGCCCGGCCACAGCCTTGAGCTCGGTGAGCACCACCACTGCCTGGGCCGCCAGCCCCGCGTCCAGCTTCAGGCCCCCACCGGCCCCGGGTTTGCTCTCATAGGAGAGCTGCATCTCCACCCGGCCCCGGTTGAGGCGGGCTTTGAGCGCCTGGCGGCAGCGGTCCTCCAGGGCCCACAGATGCCGGGGCAGATTGAGGGCCAGGTCCAGGAAGCGGTGGTTGAGGCTCTTGAGCTCCACCGTCCAGCGCTGGGTGGGCCCCTCGGCCTCACCCCGGCCGTAACCGGTCATGCTCCTCAGGACATCTGTCGCCATTGCCGTATTTGCCAGAGATACTTCTGCCGCACCCGGTTCAGCCAGGAAAGCAGGGGCTCACTGGCATAATCCGGATAGGTCCAGGGCAGGGGAGTAAAACCTCCCCGGGAGGCCACCAAAGTCACCTCGCCGTAAATTCCTTGGGACAGGAAGAGACGATGGCGGAAGTTCTTGCCGGTGGCCAGTACCAGGCGCTCCCCGGTGAGGTAGCCCACGTCCAGGTTAAGCAACCGCCGCCCCCCCAGGCTGAGGGCCTGCTCCAGACGGAGGCTGACATGCTTCCCGTGGGACAGGAATTCCGGGTCCGCCAGGTGAAGGAAAGAGGCCAGGCAGCGCTCCAGGCCGGCCCCCATCTCCGGGACATAGTAGTCGCTGTGGCTGAAGGGCCACCAGGGGCTCACCATATCCGGGGGGCCAAAATACTCCGCCAGCCAAGCCAAGGCCCGGGGAGCCAACTCCCGGCGCACGGTCAGGAGGCTCGCCACCGGCTTCACCGGCACAGGCGGCCTGGGCTCACTCATGCCTCCTCCGATAAGGACCTTATCTTAAGGGACCCCGCCTGGGAAAGCAATGAAAATTTCTTGTGAAAATATGCACAGTTACCAGACTCAGGTCTCTACACGTTCTTAAGGCAAAGAGCCGCGGGACTAAAACGGCAGGGCCTGGGGATCCGGCCCTGCCGCTTGTTCACCTCCGCTTCACCCCACTAACTTCAGGAAAACTTGCCTTCTCGGGTCACTTCACTCTGTCGCGTCGTGAGAGGCGGTCAGGCCATCTGCAGCTGCCCCAAACTCCCATTAAATATACTACTCAATACTCAACGTCGCGTCGTGAGAGGCGGTCAGGCCATCTGCAGCTGCACTACCTCCACCAGGTTCTCCTGAAACAAGACCTCCTGAACTTGTGAGATCTCCCTCTCCTTAAACTCCTCCAGGGATTCGCCCCTCAGCTCCGGCACAATCTCCCAGGAGCGTGGTCCGTTTTCCGTCCAGACAACGCATTCCAGGGACCGGTCCTCTTCCACCTTGCCGCGTTTCCAGCCCGCACATCCCGGGATGCACCGGAGGCCCAGCTCCGCCCGGACGCATTTCTCAAAGAGCATCAACACCCCCTTGCTGATGTGAGGAGCCTGTCGACCTGCCACCCTCTTGGCCATGGGCATACCACCCCGGCCTGCCTCAGGTCAGGTGGGTTGAAAGGTGATATTGTGGTCTTGAACCTACGGAAAAAGAACGTCTGAAAGAAAAGAGCCGCCGACTCCAAATTTTAAATTATAGCAAAGAAAACTGTTGCAGCAACTTTTTTTCACCACGATCTGCAGCCCTTGGCGCCGGTGGGAGCTCCTGATATAGTGGAAGAAAAACCGGGAGGGGAACGCCGGGAAAATTTCCGCAGAGGTCGGAGAACCGGTCCCAGGGGATACCCCCCGCCCGGCCCGCCTCAGCCGGCCGTCTTAAACTCCCTCCCCTGATCCTTTGGGGAAACAGGCAGGAAGAAGGGGCATGCCTCGCCCCCATGGCCCAATTCCCAGGGAATTTTCGCCCCCATGTCCCCCGCGGCATTTGGGGGAAGGAGAACTTCGTGCACGAATACGCCCTCATGCAAGGCATTGTGGCCGCCATCCAGGAGCAGCTGGCGGCGGAGAACGTCACCGCCCCGGTGCTGGAGGTGGGGCTCACCATCGGCATGTTGGATATCCATTCCGAAGCCGCCGCCCGCCAGGCCTTTGAGGTGCTCACCCAGGGCACCCCCCTGGAGCAGGCCACTCTCACCCTCACCATCCTGCCCGCCACCTTGACCTGCCCGGCCTGCAATCATCGGGAGCCGTTCCTGGTGGATCACTTCCACTCCCATGACCCCGTGCCGCTGGTGGACTGCCCCCGCTGCGGCCAGGCGGCTCACCTCACCGGCGGCCGGGGAGTGGGGGCCATCGAAGTGGTATTGGCCGGCGAGGAGGAGACCTGACCGGCGCGCCGGAGCTTTTGGCCATGGCGGTGGTGGTCTGTGAAACCTTTGCCAGCATCCTGGGGGAGTCCTCCCGGGCCGGCCTGCCTGCCTTCTTTATCCGGCTGACGGGCTGCAACCTGCGCTGCCGCTGGTGCGACACCTCTTATGCCTATGAAGGGGGCGACAGCCGGGAGGTGACCGACCTGGTGGCCGCCGCCCTGGCCTCCCGCCTGCCCCGGGTCCTGATCACCGGCGGGGAGCCTCTCCTGCAGCCCGACACCCTCTCGCTCCTCACCCGGCTGTGCGACGCCGGCCTGGAGGTGCTCCTCGAAACCAACGGTTCTGTGCCCATCCGTGGGGTGGACCGGCGGGTTTGCCGCATCGTGGACGTGAAATGCCCGGGGAGCGGCATGGCCCACGCCATGCACTGGCCTAACCTGGCGGAGCTCACGGCGCACGATGAGGTGAAGTTTGTCATCAGTGGGCGGGAGGATTTCGACTACGCCGAGGCCGCCATCCGGGAGCACGGTCTGGCCGGCGGGCCCACTCTCCTCATCTCTCCGGTCTTCGGGGAGGTCCCGGCGGCTGAGGTGGCCGGCTGGGTGACGGCGAGCCCGTTGCCCCTGCGGCTCAATCTGCAACTGCACAAATACCTCTGGGGAGCGGACGTCCGAGGCGTATGAGCAACCGACCGGTGGCCGTGATCCTGGCCAGCGGCGGGCTGGACAGTTGTGTGGCCGCCGCCTGGGCCGCCCGGGACTTTGAACTGGCCTTCTTTCATGCCGACTACGGCCAGCGCACCCTCACCCGGGAGCGGGCGGCCTGCCGGGCCCAGGCCGCCCACTTTCAGGTGCGCCGCCTGCTGGAGGTGGACCTGGGCTTCCTGGGGCGTATCGGCGGCTCCAGCCTCACCGATCCCCGCCTGCCGGTGCCTCAGACCGCCGATGAGCCGCCGGGATTGCCCAACACTTATGTACCTTTCAGAAACGCCCTCCTGTTGGCCGCGGCCACGGCCTGGGCGGAGGTGCTCCACGCCGCCGCCTTGGTCATCGGCGCCAATATCCTGGACAACCCCGGTTACCCCGACTGCCGGCCGGAATTTTTCCAGGCCTTTGAGAAGGTCATGGAGCTGGGCACTGGCCCCGACACCCACCTGAAGATTCTCACCCCCCTCCTGGAGCTGGACAAGGCCGGCATCATCCGCCTGGGGCTTGAGCTTCAGGCACCTTTGCACCTCACCTGGTCCTGCTATCAGGAGAATCTCCTGGCCTGCGGCCGTTGCTCCTCCTGCCGGCTGCGCCTCAAGGGCTTTGCCGCGGCAGGGGTCGCAGACCCCATCCGTTACGTTCCCGGCGGGCGCCAGGCCTGGCGGGAGGAGAGCTCTCCCGGGGGCTAAAGCTAGCCTGGGATGACTGGCAGGAGGGGAAGGCGGTGCGGCCTCAAGAATGCTTACGTCGAGGCAGGCGGCGTCCCGGGCGGGGGGCGGAGACGTGACGGAGGATGGTGAGGACCTCCCAATCCTCCACCGGCGCCAACAGGCAGGCATAGACCCCGATCTCCATGGCCTCCCGGATGAGGTCCCGGTGCCCAGGGTGCTCCTTATGGCAAAAGAGCACCAGGCGGCAACCGGGAGAGGCCACCTTCAGACGGGAGTAAAGCCCCACCCCATAACGCAAAATAGCTTCACAGTCGACAAAGACCGTGGCCCGCTCCCGCCCTTTGAGCTCCTGCACCACTTCATCCGGGTCCAAGAGGATGACGGGCGAGTAGAAGTGCTCGGCCAGAATCTCCGCCACCGCTTGGCGGGTTTCTTCCCGGAAGATCAGCAGGAAGAGGGGGATGTCTTTGTCTGTTGGCCCCACCACACTCCATCCTGATAAAATCCGGACCTGAGGCGGCCGGTGGTTGCAGGCGCAAAGAAAAAAGCCCCACGCTACAGCATTTCGTGGGGCCTTGCTCTCAACTTTCGGTTTCAGACGCACTATTCCTTATATCTCATCTGCAAGGTCTGGGCCAGGGTAATGCCTCACCAGTTGCGGGAATATTATTCAGGAGTTGTCCGAAATCGGACCCAGATTCTCTCTCTCCGCCGTTAACTGGCGTTCTTCTGCTTCTTTTCTTTTGTTGCATTCCCGACCCGTTTTATCTGATTTGCACAGCCTCAGGGAGAGGGACGGTTTTGCGCCAGGCGGGACAGCTCATCCTTGAGCCGCCGGGTGAATTCCTCCTCAAAACCGGGCAGTTCCAGGGCATCCGCTTCCCGGCCGGAAAGATAGAGGGCCATCCCCTGGTAAACCTGGACTTCCTTCAGATCCGGCCGCAAGGCGGCCACCCGGTTCAAGGCCTCCAAGCTCTCCTCATAGCGCCCCAGCCCCAAGAGGGCCACCCCCTTCCCCAGCAGGGCCTGGGCATGCTCCGGCTCCTGATGGAGCAGCTCCTCGAAGATTTCCAGGGCTTCCTGGCCCCGGCCCAGGTCGTTGAGGAGGAAGCCCTTCATCTCCCGGGCCTGAGGGTGAGAGTTTTCCTGGCGCAATTCCTTGTCCAGGTAAAAGAGGGCCTCTTCCAGCAGCCCCTGCTGGGCCAACTTGGTGGCGCCATCAAAGAAGGGGGTCTCCAGGCCCACCACCCGTTTGATGAGAGCATCATAGGTCTCGTCCACCACAAAGCGGCCGATATGGGGCGCCACCCCGCCGTGCCCGGGGAGGACATGGAGGATTTCCCGCTGCCGCAGCACCCGCAAAGAATAGAAATAATGCGCCAGGCTGCCCCCCGCCGCTTTTTCATCCGGCTCCGCCAGGATGGTGGGGAGCACCGTGTCCCCGCTGAACAAGGTGCGGCTGGGGGCATGATAAAAGCTCAGGCCGTCAATGGTGTGCCCCGGGGTGTGGATGACCTCCAGCTCGAAGCCCGCCAGGGTGATGGTCTCCCCGCCTTTCACCTCAGTGATGCGGCAGCCCAGGTTCTGCATCATCTCCTTGAACTCCAGCGGGCCGGCCTCATGCATGATGATTTCCAGCTCCGGGGTGCCGAAACCCCGGTGGCCCCGGAAGAGCTCAATGGCCCCCATGACATGGTCGTGGTGGCCATGGGTGACGGCGATCTTCTTGATGTCCGTGGGCTTGATGCCCCGGGCCACCATCTGCATGTAGGCGGGGTAATCGTTGCCCGGATCAATAATGGCATGGCCCTCGGGACCCTGCAGCAGGTAGATATTGCTGGAAAAATCGTAGCCGAAGAGAAACAGGGTGGCCTTGAAGAGGGGCTCCTGGATGCCCGTGAGCTCGCTTAAGGGGGTCCAGTCCTCCTGGGTGTGCAATTCAAAATCGGTATACTCGTCCATTCCGGGGCCTCCGGCGGTTTTCCTCACACTATATCCGGTTTTTTGAATTTGGGGAGGGGGCGTGCGGCGGCGAAAAACCCGGCCCCCCGGGGGTGCCGAGGGGCCGGGTGCGTGTTAGAAGGGGTGGCTTACGGCGCAGCGTAGGGCAGGAAGTAGCTCAGCTTCATCTTGCCGTCCGGCCACCATTTCCGCTTCTTGGTCTCACCGGGATAGATCTCTTTCACCTCGCCCGTCTTGGTGACGATGTGAGTGAGCTCCATCTCGATGAAGTGGAACTCCGTGAGCTCGTATTTGGTGATGGCCTCGCCGGGGATGACCACGGCATAGCCGGTCTCCTTGCTGGTGCTCCACTCGAAGGCCTCATTGGGGGTGAAGGTCACTTCCTCCTTGGGGTTGATGACCTTCAGGAGTTTGCCCTGGATTTTGTCCCCGATCTGGACGTCATAGTCTTCATAGAGCTCGTCGGGGAGATAGAACCACAGGGCCCGGAAACCGGTCTTCACATAACCCCGGACGAGCATGGGGTCAAAGCCGCAGACACTGACACGAACGAGTTCGGGCATGCTCACCCTCCTTGTTATCGGTAGATCACAGGCAGTGCGTCAAATCCGGCCCCATCCGGCACCTCCTCGATGATGCCGAGGTGCTGCGCCACCATCAGGACCTGGCGGTAGCAGTAATCCATGAAATCGGCGCCCTCCACGGCGGTGATGTGCTCGGTCTCCACCAGCCGACGGACGTAGGGGTAGAGCCACTCGTCAATCTCGGCGTGGAACTCCCGCACCAGGAAGAGCCACTCCCGGCCGCCCCCGGGGGGCGCCTGGCGGAGGAAGTCCTCCCGCCAGAGGCCCACCCGGCGACGCAGGTGATCCAGCTCTTCCGCCCCGTGTTGGCGGACGATTTCCGGATCCAGATCAGGCTTTCTGCTCGAAAGCATAGCACTTCTTGATGACGTCGTTTTCGTGGATGCACCAGTAATGGGGCCAATGGATCTTCTTGCACCAGCCGATGATGTCAGCGGGCGGGAAGCCGGAGCCCTTGAGCACCCATTTCAGGTACTTGCACTGCCAGCAGATATGGTCGGTCTTCTTTTCCGGCGTCAGCACATGCGCCAGAAATTCCACCGGGGTCATCTTTTGGGTATGGCCACTCATGCGTCGCTCCTCCCCTTACCAGTCCTTGACTTCGCCTTTGCGGATCTTCTCCTGATATTCTTCCCAGACCTCAGGAGAGAGCTTCTCGATGTCCCAGAAGTAGCCCTGGGAGCCGGCGACGCCGGCGGACGGCGGCTGCGGCCGCCAGCCCCGCACCGGCCGTCCCCGGATGCTGAACTTCACCATGTCCGCCTTGCCCAGGTAGATGTGGCGCGGCAGGCAGGTGTAGGGCCGGGTGCGGCCCTCAATCCCGGGGAGATAGTTGAAGTAGCCGTTGTTGGGCTGGTCCGCATACAGGGGGTAGATGTCCGGCTTTTCGCCCGGCTTTTCATCCGGGCCGGCGTACATGTGCCCCTGGATCATGTGGATGTAGTACACCGTGCCGCAGTGGGCACAGGCCACCTTGCCTTCCCAGTTCCAGAAGCAGTAGGGGTCGAGGTAGTTGACGGTGTCGCAGATCTTCCCGTCACCCATGTCCTTTTTGCACCAGATGATGTCACACATGCGCCTCACCCCCCTGCCTAGATGATGTTCTTGTCGTAGAGTTCCTGGATCTTGCTCATCGGGTAACCCAGGAGTTCATGATAGATCTTGACGTTGTCCGCGCCCACCGGCCGCCACAGCCAGCGATGCCGCCTGGGGGTCTTGGACATCAGACCGCAGCTGTAAGCGCTGTGCACCAGGACGTCGCCGAAGAGCGGGTCGTCGTTCCAGCGCACCGTGCCCCGCAGCCGGTAATGCTCGCACTCATAGACCTCCCGGTCGTTCATCACCGGCGCCGCCAACAGTCCGGCCTCCTTCAGGATGCGCACCACCTCGGAGCGGGTCTTGTCCGCCGCCCAGTCCTCGATGGCCTTGTAGATCTCGATCTGGGCCGGGGCGCCGACGCGCTCCTTGTGGGTCTTGTAACGGCTGAAGAGGTCCGGCTTCTTGATGATGTTGCACAGTTCCTGGAAGTCAGCATCCTGGAAAGCGCTCACCATCACGTAGCGGGCCTCGAAGCGGTCCTGCGGATTCTGCGCATCCGGGAAGTCGCTCTTGCCGGTCATGATGATGCCGTGCACGCAGAGCTGGGTGTCCCAGTTGCCCCAGCGCTGGCGGACGATGCCGAAGCGGCCGTACAGCGGTGCGGCATAGCCGCAGCAGCGGGTGGCCGCCTGCACCTGGGAGAACTCGATCATGGTGCCCAGACCGGTCTTGCCCCGCCAGTACATGGCCGCCAGGATGGCCACAGTGATCTGGGTGCCGGAATACCAGTCAATCACCCAGTTGGTAGCCTTGGTGGCGTGGCCGCCCATGTCCTCATGGCAACCGGTGATGCTGGCCAGCCCGGCGTGGGCCTGCCCCAGGATGTCATAGGAGCCGCCGAAAATCTTGGGGCCGTAGCCGAAACCGCCGCCCCAGACATAGATGAAGCGGGGGTTGATCTCCATGACGTGGCGATAGCCCTGCTTCCAGCGGTCGAAGGTGCCGTGGCGGTAGCACTCGGTGAGGCCGTCGCTCATCTTCACCAGGTTGTAGAAGATGGGCTTGGCTTCCGGCACGTGGTAGTCCAGGGTGATGAAGTACTCGTTGCTGTTGGCGTTGGTGAAGCCCAGGCCCGTCCCGGTCATGGGCCGGGTGTCATGCAGCGGGTAGAGATAGGCCTCGTTGAAGGGGGAGGTGTGGCGCATGGGGTCGCCCATGCGGGGCATCTCGATCTTGATGCATTCCGCCCCCAGCTCCGCCAGGTTGGCCACCGAATGGGGGGTGAAGATGTACATGGTGGTGGACATCCAGCGGACACCCTTCAGGGCCTCGGGCTTGACGAATTCGTTGCCCACATCGAAGACCCGCTTGCAGTAGTCCTCGAAGGGCATCTTCATCTCTTCGAGCTCTTCCTTGCTCTTGGGGCCCGGAAGTTCCTCGAAGTCACACACCTTCAGCTTCTGGATTTCTTTTTCCCAATCCATTTAGATTACCCCCTTCGCCTTGAGTTCCCGGAGCTTCATGGGGCCGTAACCCAGGTATCTCTTGTAGATCTCGCCGTTGTCGAAGCCCAGGGGCCGCCCCAGATCCTTCACCCGGGCCGGGGTGCGATGCTGGAAGGCGCCGCAGGACTCGGAGTACATCACCGTGCCGTAGAACTGGGTCTCAATGGTGTTGACCCACGGGCGATACTTGAAGTGCGGGAACTCCGCCACTTCGTCGATATAGAGGACCGGGCCGGCGGCGATTTCGTATTCCATCAGCTTCTGCTCGGCCTCGATGCGGTTGATGTCCCGCAGCCACTTGGTGGTCACGGTGTAGGTCTTGATGAGGGCCTGCAGGGCGTTCCGGGCGGCCATCTCTTTCAGGAGCGGGTCTTCGTGGATGAGCCGGCCGAACAGCGGCAGGTCCCGCTCAATGCACATGCCGATGCGGTACCAGAGCCGGTCGGTCTGGCCACCGATCATCATGTAGCCGTCTTTGCAGGGGTTCCACTCATACTGGTTGAGGTTGGGGTCCCAGGCGCCGGTTCTGGCCTTGATGGAGGCGTTGAAGCCGTACCAGGTGATGTCGAAGTCCAGGATGTCCATGAGGGACTCAGCCGCGGTCACCTCAATGAACTGGCCTTCGCCGCCGCCGTTGAAGTCCCGCCAGTAGAGGGCCGCCAGGATGCTGGTCGCGGCCTGCTCGCCGGCCACATAGGAGGGCAGCCAGGCACCGGAGCGCATGGGGTCGCCGCCTTTGCCGCCCCGAGGGCACTGGTCAGGCGGGAAGCCGGTGTTGTGCACCCAGGAGTTGGCGCAGGCGGAGAAGGGATCCAGCATCCACTGCCCGAACTTGGACATCTCGTCCTTCATGGGGCCCCACTGGCCGCGCTCGCCCACCCAGCAATAGACCAGCTTGGGGTTGAGCTTGGAGAGCTGGCGGTAGCCGATGCCCAAGGAGTCCATATAGCCCGGCGGCCAGGACTCGATGATGACGTCCACCAGCATGGCCAGTTTCTTGTAGATCTCCCGGCCCTCGGGGGTCTCCAGGTTCAGGGTGATGGAGTAAGCGTTGCGGAACTCATGGAGAAAATCCAGGCCGCAGGGCTCGCCGGTGACATTGTCCTTCAGCATATACTCTTCCCGGCCGAAGGGAGTGAGCTGGCGCAGCGGGTCACCGGTGGGGGGCTCGATGTGGATGGCCTCGGCACCCTGTTCGCTCAACAGGCTGGTGGCGAACATGCGGCTGATGTGCCAGATGCCGTTGCACAGCACCCTGAGGCCCTGGAGGGCTTCCGGCTTTTCGAAAACGTAGTCCAGGCGCAGGTTGTCTTCCAGAAATTTCCCGAATTCCCCCGCCTTCCGTTTCTCATAGACCTTCATGCATTCTTCGGGGGAAGGCGGCGGGGTGACGGGCCAGGGACGGACGTCCGGCCCCATCAACGGCAGGGTGTCAGCCCGACTGTTGATTTCGATTTCCCTTCTTTCTTTCGCCATGTTTCGGCCTCCCATTCAGCAAGTGGTTCGTCCAGGAGTGATGCAGGAGATGCCTACGGTTACGGCACGAAAGGCTGGCGGCCACGAAGCTCACATCAGCCTTCCCGGTTGAAGGTTGTCTGCCGGCGTCCCGTCTCCGGGCCGTCCGGAGCGGGGGGAAAACGCCTTGCTTCACCTCCTTTCGCCCGAGTTAGTGAGGATGATCGATGTGCGAGGTCGGGGTGGAAAGCCCGAGGCCCCACCGTCGGGCCTTCCTGCCCTCCCTCTTCCGTTACAAAATCCCTGCCAGGTGTCTCAGGCCTCCGGCCCGCCGGAGATTTTCCTTAAGAATTTCTGCCCTCTGGCCGATTAATATTTTTTGTCACCCGTCCCAGGTGAGGAAGGCGCCCTGAAGAGAGTGTCCAAAAAACCTGCTTCTACAAAGCCACAAATAATTTTTTTCCCTTATATCAAGTGATTGCCTTCTGTCCAGATTCGGACCCCTCCGCCGGACCCTGGGACAGACCGTAGCGCCGGATCTTGCTGTACAGGGTGCTGCGGCTCACCCGCAGGCGCCGGGCCGCCTCATGCTTGTTCCAGGAGGATTCCTTGAGCACCCGCAAGATCAGGCGGCGTTCCGTCTCCGCCAGGGAGGTGGAGACCGCCTCCTCCCCCTCCTCCTTGAGGAAGCGGGGCAGGTGGCGGCGGCGGATGATCTCCCCCTGGGCCAGGATCACCGCATGGCTGATGGCGTTCTCCAGCTGGCGGACGTTTCCCGGCCAGTCGAAGTCCATCAGGGCCTGCATGGCGTCCGGCGAGAACTTGCTGATCTTTTTGCCTTCCTTCAGGTTGTATTTGTTGAGGAAGTGCTGGCAGAGCAGGGGGATGTCCTCTTTGCGCTCCCTTAAGGGCGGCAGGTGGATGGTGATGACGTTGAGGCGGTAGTAGAGGTCGTCCCGGAAGCGACCCTGCTGGGCCTCCCGGTAAAGGTCCTTGTTGGTCGCCGCCAGCACCCGCACATCCGCCTCAATGGTCACCTCGCCCCCCACCCGTTCAAAGCAGTGGTCCTGCAGGAAACGCAGGAGCAGCACCTGGGTGGCCGGGGGGATGTCGCCGATTTCATCCAGAAACAGGGTGCCGCCCTGGGCCAGCTCGAAGCGGCCCTTCTTGCGGCGGATGGCGCCGGTAAAGGCGCCCTTCTCGTGGCCGAAGAGCTCGCTCTCCAGCAGGGTGGGGGAGTAGGCGGAGCAGTTGGCCACCACAAAGGGCCCCCGGCTGCGCTTGCTCTGGCGGTGGATGGTGCGGGCCACCAGCTCCTTGCCGGTGCCGTTCTCCCCGGTGATGAGCACGGTGGCGTCGGTGCCGCTCACCAGATTGATGAGCTGGTAGACCTCCTGCATCTTCTTGCTCTGGCCGATGATCTCGCCGTAGCCGGTGACCTCCGGCAGCCCGGCCTCGGGGAACATCTCCCGCCCCTTTTGGCGGAGGAGATAGCGGAGGTAACAGCCCACCTGGGCGAAGCAGGCGTGGCAGAAGTGCAGGTCCTCTCGGGTGAAACTCTGGTGGTGATGAAAACCCAGCAAAAAGAGGCCCAGGGACTCCTGGTGCGCCAGGATGGGCATGGCCAGCCAGCTCGGGTAGATGCCGGAGAAGAGCTTGAAATACGGGGGCAGTTCCGGGTCGGCAAAGGTGATGACCTGAGGGGTCAGCAGGGCGCTGAGGCGGCGCAGGAAGTCCCCCAGGAGCCCTGCCTGTTCCAGGCGGCGCACCACCCGGCGCTGGGCGTCCTGCAGGCCGGCGGCGCACTCCTCCAACGGCAGCAACCGCTGCTCGCTCTCCAGGAGAAAGAAGATGGGTTCTGCCCCCGGGAAGGCCTCCAGCATGAGCCCGTGAAGGAACTGGAGGAGCTCCGGGGCTGAGCGTTTGGCGGTGCGCTCCCGGGCGATGTCGAAGAGTTTTTCCAGCTGCACCTGGGTCTTTTGCAGTTCCCGGGAGCGGAAGGCCAGGGCCTCCTCCATCTTGCGCCGGTCGGTGACGTCCCGCTCCAGGCAGATGACCAGGTCCACCTCCCCATCCTGGCCGAAGTGAGGATAGGCGGCGATCTGGTAGGTGCGCAACTGGCCCTGGCTGTTGACAAAATTTTTATCCACCAGGACCTGCCGCTTCTGCCGGGCACTCTCCTGCACCGGGCAGAACAGGCCGGAGTCCTGGCAGGGCCCCTGGCGGTGGTGCAAGACCTCGTAACAGGGGCGCTGGGAGATATTCTCCCGGTTCTGGCCGATGCGGCTCAGGAAGGAGTGGTTGGCCAGGATGATGCGGCAGCTCCGGGGGTCGATGGCCAGGAGATTGTCGGTGATGCTGTTGATGATGGTCTCCAGGAACTCGCCCGTCTCCCTGAGTTCCCGCTCCACCCGCTTTTGTTCGGAGATGTCGGTGAAGATGGCCACTGAGCCGAGAAAACGGCCCTCCGCCATGATGGGCGCGGCGGAGACCATGGTGGGCACCACCCGGCCCTCCTGATGCTGCAGGCTCATTTCGTAGAGGTCCGAGAGGCCACGGCGCCGCCGCTCCAGTTTGGCGCTGAGGAGCTCATGGTGGTCGGGGACCACCACCTCGAAAAGAGAACGGCCCGTGAGCTGGGAGGCCTCCCACCCCAAAAGCCGGGCAAATCCCTGGTTGACAAAAACGATGGTGCCGTTGGCATCCACCAGGCAGATGCCGTCCCGGGCCACTTCCACCATGGTCCGGAAGGGCTCCGGGGAAATGCAGGGGACCGGGGTCTCCAGGCCGAGGGCCGGGAGCGGAGCTGCTGCGGGAAACAGGGTGGTGGAGGTGCCTTTTTCCGCTTCCTGGGCCATCCGCCGCTCCTTTGGGAGGTCAAGGGGATGTGAGCCTACCTTCGGATCAGGACAGGTCCCGGGAGTCATTCAGGGTGGCGGGAAGGTGATCTCAGGCTTCATGGACAGACCGTAGTTCCATTTAAGGGGCTTCCAGAAGCCCTGTCAAGCCAATAAGGAAAAGGGCGGAATTTTTCTGGGTCGGATATTGGACGGTTATGGATAAGAATTTGAACCGGCCGCCCTTCGGGCCCAGGGCGGCCGGTCAGCGGGAAAAAGGCTTAGGTGAAGAGGCAGATCTTGGCATCCTTGGCGTATTTGAGGAACTCCTCCGCTGTCCAGATCGGGACCCCCTCCAACATCTCCTCCTCCTTGATCTCCATCATGTCGATGGTCATGCGGCAGGCGATGAGCTCCACCCCTTCCAGCTGGGCCATCTCCATGAGATCCGGGAGCGCCGGGATCTGGGCCTTTTCCGCCTTCTTCTTCATCATGGCGGTGGCCAGGGTGGCCATGCCCGGCACCGCGCCCATGGGCCCTGGGGGGATGAATTTGGCCTTCTCGATGCCCCCTTTCTTCACCAGGTTCACGCCCATGAAGGTGTAAAAGACCTTGGCCTCCATCCCCAAACGGGCGGCGTTGATGCCCAGGATGAGGGAAGGGTAAGCCCCATCCAGGGTGTCCCGGGAACAGATGAAACAGGCTTTCTCTTTCTCGGTGCCCATTGGTCCTCCTGTGACCCTGTCGGTCAAGCGCTACAAAAATTTGGTGAGGAGACCCACCGTCTCCCGCAGCTTCTCCTTGAGGAGACGGGGGTCAGGCTCAGTTTCCCACTCCTTCTGGCATTGCTCCAGATAGTGCTCCAGCACCCGCCGGGCCACGGCCGCCAGCGCTGCCTGCACCGCCCGCACCTGGGTGAGGACGGCCTCGCACTCCCGCCCGTGCTGGATCATGTCCTGCAGGCCCCGCACCTGGCCTTCGATGCGCCGCAGGCGGGCGAGGAGGTCCCGCAGGGACCGGTCCGGGGGGTCTGGAACAGTGGCCATGGGGAATAATCTCCCTGAGCAAATTTGCAGAGCTCTGCAGCTCCGCCGTCCCCTTCCTCAAGAAAGATGAGGCAGGAAGGTTTTATTTATACTATACCATGGTATGGTATCTGTCAAGAGCAGAATGTAAGTTTCCGCCTTTCCCTGCCGGAAGGCGTCCCCTGCAAGCTACTTCTTTTTCAGTTGCTCCGCCACCGATTGAATGGCCGCCTGGACCTTCTCCGGATCCCCCAGATAACGGCGGGTCAGGGGTCTGAGGTCCGCATCCAGCTCATAGAGCAGGGGGATGCCGGTGGGGATGTTCAGGCCCACGATGTCCTCATCGGAGATGTTGTCCAGGTATTTCACCAGGGCCCGGAGAGAATTGCCGTGGGCGACAATGATGACCCGGGCCCCGGATTTTATGGCGGGGGCCAGGGTGTCGTGCCAGTAGGGGAGGAAGCGGGCCACCACATCCTTGAGACACTCAGTGGAAGGGAGTTCTCTCGCCGGCACATCCCGGTAGCGGGGGTCCCGGGCCGGGTGCCGGGGATCATCGGGGCTGAGCGGCGGCGGGGGCACATCATAGCTGCGCCGCCAGATCTGCACCTGCTCCAGCCCGTGGCGCTCCACCGTCTCCACCTTGTTCAGCCCCTGGAGCGCCCCGTAGTGGCGCTCATTGAGGCGCCAGCTGTGGTGGACGGGGATCCACATGAGGTCCATCTCTTCCAGCACCAGCCACAGGGTCTTGATGGCCCGCTTCAACATGCTGGTGTAGGCCACATCAAAGACAAAGCCCTCCTGGGCCAGCACCCGGCCGGCCTCCAGGGCCTCCTCCACCCCCTTCTCCGACAGGCCCACGTCGATCCAGCCGGTGAAGCGGTTCTCCTTGTTCCAGATGCTCTCGCCATGGCGCAGCAGTAAGAGTTTATACATGTTTCCTTCACCTCTCCCGGCCTCCTGGAAGCGCGCCTCCCGGGGCCTGGTCATCGTTCCGGCTGAGGGAAGAGGGGCTCAGGGATCGGGGTTCCCGCCCCATCCCCCTCCTCTCTCTCCCCATCCCTGATGGGCGGTCAGGGGGTGAGGGAAGGGGAGGGGAGCCACCGCCTCTCCAGCCCTCACGTGTCTCACTTTAAAATTTCCGTCAATTGTGCCAACCGGGCCATCTCCGTCTCCCTCAGGGTCTCCCCCTCGCCCCTGAGGAGCAGGTCCAGGATGGCCTCCAGCCGCAGCGCCGCCGCCTCATGGGGCAAAAGGACATAGTCCGCCCCGGCCTGGTAGAGCTTCAGGGCCTGGAAGGCGCTGTGGGCGCTGACGATGATCTTGGCCTGGGGGGCCAACGGCCGCACCGCGTTGATGATCTTCAGGTTGTCGGTGCCCACCAGGATGTCGTCGGTGATGGTGCTGAGAATGAAGCGGGCGTGCTCCAGGCCGGCGTGGTGCAAGGTCTGGAGATTGCTGATATCCCCATAGACCACCTGCACCCCCCGGGCCCGCAGGCCCCGATAGACCTCGGGATTGAAGTCCACCACCACCAGGTGCTGCAAAAGCTCCGGGCGGGTGCGCTCCAGGTGGGCCACCAAAGCGCTGGCCACCCGGAAAAACCCGAGGACCGCGATATCTTTATGCTCCGGGGCCGCCTCCTCCCGGCGTTCCTCTCTCAGGGGCCTGAAGCCCAGCCTCTCCGCCCCCCGGCTCAAGACCGCCTGCAGGGAGTGACTGCCTTTGATCATGTAGGTGGAGGCGATGGAGGTTATCACGAAAATAAAGATGATGAGGGTGAGGGTGTCGGAGCCGATGTGGCCGTATTCCGCTTTGGCCCCCATCACCGCGATGACCAGGGAAAATTCACTGAGCTGGGAGAGATTGATGGAAGTGAGCAGGCTCACCCGGTTGCCGTTGCCGAGCCAATAAAGCAGCGGGAAGACGGTGAGGAAACGGGTGAGCATGAGAAACCCGGCCAACAGCAGGGCCAAGGCAAAGAGGCCGGGCTTAAGGAGCGGGTTGGGGATCACCATCCCTAAGGCCACAAAAAACAGGGTGATGAAAAAGTCCCGGATATTGATGATTTTGCCGATGATATCCAGGTTGTAAGGGAAGGTGGAGATGGCCACACCGGCGATGAGCGCTCCCATTTCCATGGAGAGGCCCAGATAGTTGGCCAGGCCCGCCATGAAGAAGCACCACCCGAGGGAGGCCACCAGCACCAGCTCCGGCAATTTGGCGATGCGCTGGAAGATGAACCCCAGGCCGTATTTGCTGAGGAGCAGGCTCACGGCCACCAACAGCCCGCCCTTGGCGAAGGACAACAGGATGATGCCCACCTGGGGCTGGGAGAGATTAGGCTGCAGCCCCAAGAGCACAATGGCCCATAGGTCCTGGAAGATGAGGATTCCCACAGTGAGGCGGCCGGCCAGGGTGTCCAGCTCAAATTTTTCATACAGGAGCTTCACCACGATGGTGGTGCTGCTCAGACCCAGGCAGGCGGCCAGATAGAGAAGGTCATAGGGGCCGCCGCTGATGGGCACCCCCAGGATGCGATACTCCCCGGCGGCCTTAAGGGAAAAGCCCAAAAGCAGAAGAAAGCCGAAGGCCAAAGAGACGCAGAGGATAAACTGCAGGACCCCGGTGACGATGAGGGATTTGCCGGACTCCCGGATCTTTTTCAGGTCCAGCTCCAGCCCGATCATGAAGAGGAGGAGGATGAGGCCAATCTCGGCGATGGTCTCGATGTCGCTCTTGTTCCGGACCCAGGCAAAGCCGATCTGCGGGCCGATGATCACGCCGCCGACGATGTAGGCCAAAATCAGGGGCTGCTTGAGGAGGACGGCCAGGCAGCCCACCAGAGTGGCCACCAGGATGCTGATGCTGATGCTGGCCAAAAGCGTATGGCCGGCTTCCGCCGCCTGGGCCGGGTCAGGGGAGAGGATCAGGAACAATCCCAGCAGCGGCAGCAGGAGAACGGGCGGGAGGCCCACAGGGTGAGTGGGCAGGTCGGCGCCAACGACGCTCCGGGGGTGGGGGAGGGGGACCATGAGCTCCTTATTCGGGCCGGGCATTGACGGCCGGGCAAGGCCCGGCGCTGCCATTATATCAGAGCCGCGAGGGCGGAACAATTGCAGTCTTTGCCGGTTGACGGCCCCCCGGGCCCCGGCTGGACTTAGGGGCCCGATCACGGTATATAGGGGGTGAGAACCATGGCTGCCTTCACCTTTGTGCACTGCGCCGACCTGCATCTGGACGCCCCCTTCGAGGGTTTGGCGGGGACGGCCCCGCCCGGGATCCGGCAAGCCCTCCGGCAGGCCACCTTCCGGGCCTTTGACCGGGTAATCTCCCTGGCGCTGGCGGAGCAGGCCGCTTTCTTGGTGGTTGCCGGGGATGTCTATGACAGCGCCCACCACAGCCTCTATGCCCAGATCCGCTTCAAGGAGGCCCTGACCCGGGCGGTGGCGGCGGGGGTGGAGGTCTTTGTGGCCCACGGCAATCATGACCCCCTCTCCGCCTGGGAGGCGAAACTGCGGCTGCCTGAAGGGGTGCACCGCTTCGGGGGCGACGCCGTGGAATGCCGCACCGTGCGGCGCCACGGGGCTGAAGTGGCCCGGATCTGTGGCATCAGCTTCCCGGTGCGGGAGGTGCGGGAGAACCTGGCGGCCCGCTTCCCTCGGCGGGAGCCCGGCCCCTTCACGGTGGGGGTGCTGCATGCCAATGTGGGGGGCAACCCGGCCCATGACAATTACGCCCCCTGTACCCTGACGGATCTGGAGGCCTGTGGGGTGGATTATTTCGCCCTGGGCCATGTGCATGCGCCCCAGATATTGCGCCAGGAGGCTCCCTGCGTGGTCTATGCCGGCACCACCCAGGGCCGCAGCATCCGGGAGACCGGCTCCCGGGGCTGCTATGTGGTGCGGGTGGAGGAATCAGGCCAGATCCGGCCGCAGTTCGTGCCCACCGATACCGTGCGCTGGTTTCTCGAGACCGTGGAGATTGAGGATTTGCCCACGCTGGATGACCTCCTGGAGGAAATGCAGGCCCGGCGAGAGGAACTGCGCCGTCAGGCCGAGGGGCGGGGGGTGATCTGGCGCCTCCTCGTGACCGGCCGGGGGGAGCTGCACGACCGCCTGGCCGTTCTCGACCCGGACCGTGAACTGGCCGAGCCTCTGCGGGAAGGGGAGGGGGAGCGCCCCGATTTCGTCTGGCTGGAATCCGTCACCCTGGATACCCGCCCCGCGCTGGACCTGGAGCAGCGCCGGCAGTTGCCCGACTTCCTGGGGGAGGTCCTGCGGGTGGCGGAGAGGCTGAGGAGCCCGGATTTCCCCCGGGAGCTCCTGGAGGTGCTGCGGAGCAGAGGGGAATTCCGCCACCTGGCCGCCGCGGTGCATGACTGGACCTCAGAGGACTGGCGGGCGGTGCTCTCGGCTGCCGAGTATCAGGCGGTGGATCTGTTGCTCCGGGAGGAGGAGCTCTAGCCGGCTTCACCCGGAAGGTCATCATGCACATCGAGGCTTTCCACATTGACGGCTTCGGGATTTACCACGATACGGGGCTTACCGGCCTGCCGCCGGGCCTGTTGCTCCTGACTGGGGAGAATGAAAGCGGCAAGACCACCCTCCTGGAATTTTTCCGGTTCATGTTTTTCGGTCCCGAGCGCCGTTCCGCCGACCGCAACGATTATCAGCCCCTGGTGGGGAAGGAACGGGGTGGCCGGCTGGTCCTGATCAGCCGGGACGGTCGCCGCCTGGTGGTGGAACGCCGGGAAAAAAAGCTCATGGTGAGTGAGAACGGCAGCCCCCTGCCGCCGGATACCCTGGCCGCCCGCCTGGGGGGGGTGGACCGGGAGACCTTCCGGGCCATCTTTGCCGTGGACCTGAAGGACCTCCAGGGGCTGAGAGTGGTGGACAGCCAGCAGGTCCGCAGCCTGATCTTCGGCCCCGGGGGCGGGGCCGGCGCCGCGGCGGTGCCCCGGGTGCTGAAAAGTCTGGACCAGGAGCTGGGGGCCCTTCTCAAGCTCAGGAGCGGCGGACGGCTCAACGAGATTTCTTCCCGCCTGCAGGAGATCAGTCGGGAACTGCGGGAGCTGGAGAGCGAGGCCGCCCGGTTTGCCGAGCTGCAGGCCGCCCGGGAGACCCTGGAGGAGCGGCTCCAGGAGAGAAAAAGAGAGGCGCGCCGCCTGGAGGCCCGGCTGGCCCGCGTCCAGCAACTGACTCAGGCCCGGGAGCCGTGGGTGACTCTGGGGACTGCCCGGCAGCGCCTTGAAGAGCTTGCCGAGGTGGCCGACTTTCCCCCCGGAGGCCTGGCGGAGCGGCAGCGCCTGAAACACGCGGCGGCGGAGCTGCAGGAGGAAAAGGAGCAGCTGCAGGCCGAAGCGGACCTGCTGGCCCGGGAGCTGGAGGGAATCTCCCCGGATGCCGGCCTTCTGGCCCAGCGTCAGGAGATTGAGACCCTCTTGGCCGAAGAGAAGCGGTTTGAGGAGGTTTTAGCCCGGGAGCCGGAAGAGCGCCGCGCCCTGGAGCAGGCCCAGGCGGATGTCCAGCGGCGGCTCCTGGAGCTGGGCCCCGAGTGGGATGAAAGCCGCCTCGCCCGCCTGAATACCTCCCTCACCCTGCGCCACGAGGTGCTGGAGTTCGGCCGACGTCTGACGGCAGCAGAGCATAGGCATGAGGACCTCCTGAGCCGGGAACGCACCTGGGCGGAGTCGGCGGACGCGGCGGAGCGGGAGGCGCAGGCCGCCCAGGCCCGGCTGGAGGCCACCCCCCAGCCGCGGGAGGACCTGGCGGTGCTGCAGGGCCGCCGCACTCTCCTTAGGCGCCTCATCCCGCTTCTGGGCCGGCGGGATCTGACGACCGTCCGGCTGGAGGAGCGCCGCCGCACGGTCGCCGACCTGAAGGCCCGCCTGGACCGCCTGGATGAGCCGCCAGAGGGGCTCTCCCAGGCCATCCCCCGCTGGCTGGTGGCCCTCCCCGCCTTGCTGGCCGCCCCGGTATCCGGCGGGATAGCCCTGTGGCTGGGATATTTCCGCCCCGCCGGCGAGGTCTGGCTCTGGCTGCCGGTGGTGGGTCTCCTCCTTTTCGGGGGCCTGGTGAGCCTCGGTTTGGGGATCGGGCGCCGCCATCTCCGTCGCCGGGAAGCCCAGGCAGGGCAACGGCGGGAGGAGGAACGGCAGACGCTCCGGCAACGCCTTCACGGCGAGTCGGAAGAGACGGCCCGCCTGGAGGAGGAGGCGGCCCGCCTGAACGCGGAGGTGTCCGCCCTGGCCCGGGAGCTGGGGGAGGAGCCCCTGGCCGGAGCCGCCGAGGCGGAGGCGGCCCTGGCGGAGGTGGAAAAAGCCCTGGAGGACTGGCGCCTGTGGCAGGCCCGGGAACAGGAGTGCCTCACCGCCCAAGATCGCTTTGCAGCCGCTTATAAGCGCCGGCAGCAGGCCCGGGAGGAGAGAGAGAAAGCCCGGCAGGAGCTGGAGCAGATACGTGGGGAGTGGGCCATCTGGGTGCAGGACCATGGCTTCCCCGCCGCCATGCGGCCGGAGAACCTGGAAGTGGTCCTGCAGATGGTGGAGGCCGCCCGCACCGCCGTTGCCCAGAGAGATCGCGCCCGGGAGCAGCATCGCCGCACCCTGGAGGTGCTGACGGCGATCCGCTCTCGCCTGGCCCAGCTCCTCAACCGGCTGGGCCGGCAGCCCCAGGACCCGGAGCCCGGGGTTGCCGATCTGCGCCTCTTGCGGCGTCACCTGGAGGAAGCTGTCCAGCAGGCGCAGCGGCAGCAAGAACTGCGCGGCCGCTTGGCAGACCTGCAGATCCGGCTCTCACGCCTGGAGGAGCGAGAAAGCGCCCTCCAGGAGGAGGTGAGGGAGTTGTTCCGGCAGGCCGGGGCGGCGGACGAGGCCGACTTTGAACGCCGGGCGGCCCGCCATCAGGAGTGGCAGGAGTGGCGACAGCAATATGACCAGAGTCTCCTCAAGCTCACCACCATCGCCGGCGCCGAGTCCTTGCGGGAGGAGCTGGAGGCGGAACTGGCCGCCACGGATCCGGTGGCCCTGGCCCAAGAGGAGGGGGAGCTGGACCGGAGGCTGACCGAGCTCACGGAGACCATCTCTGAAGAGGAGCGGAAAGTGGGAAGCCTCACCCGGGAGCTGGAGCAGCTGGCTGCCGAGCGCCGCTTGGGGGAGCTTCTCCAGGAGCGGGCCGGTCTGGAGGAGCAGGCCGCCCGCCTCAGCCGCCGCTATGTCATCTTGGCCCTGAGCCGGCACCTCATCGAGGCCGCCCGCCAGGTCTATGAGCGGGAGCATCAGCCCCGGGTCATTGCCGAGGCCGATCGGTTTCTGAAGCTCATGACCCATAACCGCTACCGCCTCTTCGCCCCGGTGGGGGACGGGGGGGTGCGCCTGGAGGATGCCGCGCACCGTCACAAGGAGGAGGTGCAGTGGAGCGCCGGGTTGGCTGACCAGGTCTATCTGGCGGTGCGCCTGGGGATGGCCCGGGAATTTGGCCGCCACAGCGAGCCGCTGCCCCTGATCCTGGACGATGTGCTGGTGAAATTCGACCCCCGCCGGCGCCAGGGAGCTGCCCGGGTCATCCTGGAGTGCGCCCGGGAGCAGCAGGTGCTCTTCTTTTCCAATCATCCGGAAATGGTACAGATTTTCCGGGACGCGGCCCAGGAGCCGGCATTCCAGGGGGTTCCTCTGAGATACCTGCAGCTCGAAGCCGGAAGGCTGGCATGGGTTCACTGACGACGGCCTCTGAAAAAGCGGATATGGCCCGGTTGGCCCGGCTGTGCGGCATCACCTCCCGCTTCTGGGACAATCAGGGCCGACGCCACCAGACCAGGGATGCCACCCGGCGAGCCCTGTTGCGTGCCATGGGGGTGGAGTGGGAGAGTCCGGCCCAGATCCGGGAAGAAATCCAGAAACGTGAAGAGCTGCAGAACCGACTTCTGCCGCCGGTGGCGACGGTCTGGCTGACAACCGCCCCGCATCTGCCGCTGGCGGTGCGGCTGCCCGCTCCCGAGGTGCCTTCCGGCCTTCACATCGCCGGGGAGCTGGTGGCGGAGGATGGGAGCCGTCTGCCGGTGACCGGCCCCTTGACCTGGCCGGGGCGTCCTCGCTGGCACGAGACCCCCCACGGCTGGCGGGGTCTGGCCGTTTATAGGCTGCCGCCGGAGGTGATGCCGGGCCACTATGAGGTGCATCTGGAACTCACAGGCGCCGGTGGGCGGGAAATAGCCAAAAGCCGGCTCATCGTGGCGCCCCCGGGGGCTTTTCTGCCGGAGTGCCTGGCCGGCGGAGCCCGGCTGTACGGGCTCAACTTGCCCCTTTATGCCCTCAGGAGCCGGCATAACTGGGGGATCGGGGACTTCACCGACCTGGCGGACGCCATGGACTGGGCCAGGGAGCTGGGGGCCGCCTTTGTGGGCATCAACCCGCTGCATGCCGCCTTGCCCGGTCCGCTCTCCGATCCCAGCCCTTATTCCCCCGCCACCCGCCTGTTCACCAATTTCCTCTACCTAGACCTTAGGGCCGTGCCGGAAATGGCCCATTGCCCGGAGGCCCGGGACTATCTGGGCGGAACGGCAGGCCGGACCCTCTTGCGCCGCCTGCGGGCCGCCGCCATTCTCCCCTATCCGGAGGTCTATGCCGTCAAGCGGGATATTCTGCAGCGTCTGTACGAGGTCTTCCGGCAGGAGCATGGCGGGGAAATTCCCAAGAGCGCCCGGGGGCGGGAGTTTCAGGAGTTTTGCCGGCGGCGGGACCACTACCTGCACGATTTCGCCCTGTATGTGGCCCTGGCGGAGTTTCATGGCACCAGCGACTGGCGGCGCTGGCCGGAAGCATACCGCTCCCGTCAGGCCCCGGCGGTGGCGGAGTTTGCCCGGCAGCAACCGGAGGCGGTGGCATTCTGGGAGTACGTCCAATGGCTGGCGGCCCAGCAATTGGCCCGGGTGCACAAGCGGGCCCAGGCGGCGGGTCTGCCCTTCAGCCTCTATCAGGACCTGGCCCTGGGTGCGGCCCCGGGGGGCTTTGAAACCTGGGCCTTTCCCCACCTCTTTGCCCGGGGTGCGGCCACCGGCGCGCCGCCGGACGCCTTCAACCCCAAAGGGCAAAATTGGGGCCTGCCGCCTTTGATCCCGGAGCGCCTCAAGGAATCGGGCTACGACCTCTTTATCCGCACCCTCAGGGCCAACCTGCCGCCCGGGGGGATGCTGAGGCTGGACCACGTCATGGGGCTCTTCCGCCTCTTCTGGATTCCGGACACACCCGAGGTTCCCGGCGCTTACGTGCGTTACCCGGCGGCGGATCTTCTGGCCATTCTGTCTTTAGAGAGCCACCGGGCCAGGACCTTGATTGTGGGGGAGGATCTGGGCACCGTGGCCCCAGCCATCCGCCGGGAGTTGGGCAGGCGGCGCATCTTTTCCTACAAGGTCTTCATTTTCGAGCGGGAGGCGGACGGCCGGTTCCGGCCGCCGGCGGCGTATCCGCCCCAGTCCCTGGCCGCCACCACCACCCATGATCTCCCCACCCTGGCGGGCTACTGGCAGGGGGAGGATATCGTGCTGAAAACCAGGTTCCACCTCTACCCCCAGGCGCAGATGGCGGCCGCGGACACCCAGGCCCGGGAACGGGACCGGGTGTTGCTCCTGGAAGCCCTGGCGGCGGAGGGGCTCATCCCTGCCGAAGAGCTGCCGCGCCTGGCGGCCAGTCCGGGTCTGCCCCCGGAGGTGCGCTGGGCGGTCTTGGAATACCTGGCCCGCAGCCGGGCGGCCCTCCTGGAGGTGCGCCTGGAGGAGGTCTTCGGGCTCCTGGCCCAGCAGAATCTTCCCGGCACTCTGGATGAACACCCCAACTGGCGCCAGAAGTTCCCCCTCAACCTGGAGGAGATGCGTAAAGCTCCGGAGGCCGTGGAGCTGGCGGCCCGGCTCAGGCCGCACCGGGGCTGGCCGCCGCCTTCCCCGCCGCGAGACCCAGAGCCGGATAACGGCCAGGAGCCCGGCCACGGGCCTCAGAAGTAGCGGCGATCAGGCCGTCGGTTTGGCCAGCG
Organism: Desulfobaccales bacterium; assembly: GCA_037481655.1. Classification (NCBI taxonomy): domain Bacteria; kingdom Pseudomonadati; phylum Thermodesulfobacteriota; class Desulfobaccia; order Desulfobaccales; species Desulfobaccales bacterium. The sequence goes on from JBBFLF010000001.1 coordinate 201,818, forward strand.
CATTGCGCAGCATGGCGATGGGCTTGGCCATTTCCCGGATGTTGGCCGCCACCCGGGGGAGGTCCTGGCCCGGCATACCCATCATCAGGTGGCAGGGCCCCACCTGGGCCTTGATGCGGCAGCCCAGGCCGAGGAAGGTGATATTGGGGACCCCCTGGAGCAGCGGCAGGGCGGTGATGTCGGCGCAGCCGCCCAAGGCTCCCCCGGACTGGGGCAGGTTTATGCGGCCGCCCCTTTCATAATTCACCGCATACAAAAGCCACATGACCTGCTCGCTGTCGGCGGTGAAGATCACCACCTGGGGGAGCTCGGACAAAGCCGACACCGGAGCCACCAGTATCGCCTTGGTTTTCCCCTTCTCCAAATAGATGGCGTCCTTGATGGTGGCCGCGGAGGCCTCCTCGCTGGCAAAGAGCCCCACGCCATATTTCTCCAGGACGCCGTCATCCAGATAGCGGTCCATGTCCTGGTCTTCCATGCCCAGGACTGAGGTGCCCAGCTTGCAGCCCATGTTGTCCCGGGCCAGAAACAGAGTCTGGCCCTGCCCGGCCAGGGTCAGGGCCTGGCAGAAGCTCTTCAGGCTCAGGTTGGTGAGGTGCAGGTCCGGGGGGAGCAGGTCCCCTTCCCGGTAGAGGTTGACGCCCACCGGCTCGTAGGCGAGATTCAGGGCCTGCACCAGCTCCTGGGAAAGAGTCTTCAGGTCTGACATAAACAAACCTCTCCTTGACGAAGATGCTTATGTACCTCGCAAACAGTGAATCCGGGCGTCAAGTAGCCCCCAGGCGGTGTAACCGAAGATACGGACAAGTCCTTCTAACCTGACCGGCCGAAAGCCATCTCACGGGTTGACTTACCCGGTTTGGGCCTTATGTTCAAGGGCGGAGCAGCGGTCCTGCGCCGAGGGTGCCCGCAGCCCTGTTCATCTGCCCGGCTCCACTATACCAATTTCACTTCGGCCCGCAAAGGAGATTGCCCGTGACCACGTATATCATCGTCGGCAACGGCATTGCCGGCAACGCCGCCGCGGAAACCATCCGCAAGCTGGACCCCGAGGGGGTCATCCACCTCTTTTCCCGGGAACCGCACCCCTTTTATTACACCCCGGCCCTGCCGGAGTTTCTGGCCGGCACCAAGGACCTGAACCGCCTCATCATCCATCCCCTGGCCTGGTACCAGGAGAAGCGCATCCATTTCCACCCCGGAGTGGAGCTGGTGGGCGGGGACGCCCAGGCCCGGTATGTCACCGACCGGCAGGGGAAGCGCTATGCCTATGACCGGCTGCTGCTGGCCACCGGCAGCAACTCCTTTGTGCCGCCCATCCCCGGCGCGGACCTCCCCGGCGTGGTGACGCTGCGCACCCTGGAGGACGCCAAGCGCATCAAGGAGATGGCGGCCCATTCCCGCCAAGCGGTCCTCATCGGCGGGGGGCTGTTAGGGTTAGAAGCGGGTAATGGCCTTCGGCAGGCGGGCCTGACGGTGACCGTGGTGGAATTCTTCCCCCGGCTTCTCCCCCGGCAGCTGGATGAGGCCGCGGCCGCCCTCCTGCAGCGCCGTCTGGAGGCCATGGGCTTCCGCTTTTATCTGGGGGCCACGACCCAGGAGATTGTCCGGGCGGCGGGCGGCCTTGAGGTGGTGCTGAAAAGCGGGGAGCGGCTCCCGGCGGACATGGTCCTCATCTCTGCCGGGGTACGGCCGGAGGTGGGCCTGGCCAAGGCCTTGGGGGCCAAGATCGACAAGGGCGTGGTGGTGGACGATTACCTGCGCACCAGCCTGCCGGAGGTTTATGCTGCCGGCGACGCGGCGGAGCATCAGGGCCAGTTGTATGGCATCTGGCCCGCCGCCCAGGAGCAGGGGCGCATCGCCGGGGCAAACATGGCAGGCGGCCAGGAGGTCTACCGGGGCACAGTGCCGGCCAACACCCTCAAGGTGGTGGGCATCGATCTCTTGTCCGCCGGGGAGATTGACGCCGACGGCAAGCTGGAGGCGGCGGTGGTGAGCGATCCCGAGAAGGGCACCTACCGCAAGCTGGTTATCCAGGATAACCGTTTGGCGGGGGTGATCCTCTTGGGTGACCTCACCGGCAGCGCCGAGATCCAGGCCGCCATCCGCGCCGGCAAGGACGTCTCGGGTCTCAAAGCCGACTTCAGCCGGCCCGACTTCGATTTTTCCCGCCTAAAATAAGGGATTGGGGGTGGGGGTTTGGGGGAGGGGGTAAGGGTCTGTGACCCTTAGCCCCCTCCCCCAATCTTATTTCCCGCAACACTTCTTGTATTTCTTGCCGCTGCCGCAGGGGCAGGGGGCGTTGCGCCCCACCTTCTTGTCCTTGCGGTTCACCGGCATCGGGGCGGCATCCCCGCCGTGGCTGTAGGCCAACTGCGCCGGGGCCGGCCGGGCTTCGGGGGGCGGCTCCTGGTGCGGCCGCACCTGCAGGTGGAAGAGGGTGCCCACGGTATCCGCCTTGATGCGGTGGATGAGGTCCATGAACATGTCATAGCCCTCCCGCTGGTATTCCCTAAGCGGATCCTTCTGGGCGTAGCCCCGCAAGCCGATGCCGTCCCGGAGGTGGTCCATGCTGAGAAGGTGCTCCTTCCAGTGGTTGTCCACGATCTGCAGCATGACCATCTGCTGCAGGTGGCGGAAGAGCTCCGGCCCCAGCTCGGATTTTTTCTGCTCCAGGCGCCGGCGCACCAGGTCGGTGAGATAATCGGTGAGGTCGCCGTCGGCCTGCACCAGGTCGGGGCGGAAGCCGAACTGGCGCTGAAAGGCGTCCTGGAGGCCCTTGAGGTCCCAGTCCTCGGCGATGCGGTCCTGGGTGTGCTCCGCCACCAGGTCCTCCACCAGCTCCTCGGCCATCTCCAGGAGGTCCTCCTCCAGGTTCTCCCCGGAAAGGATCTGGCGGCGCTGGGCGTAGATCACCTCCCGCTGCTTGTTCATGACGTTGTCGTATTCCAGGAGGTGCTTGCGGATGTCGAAGTTGTGGGCCTCCACCCGTTTCTGGGCCCGCTCGATGGCATTGGAGACCATCTGGGCCTCGATGGGCTGGCCGTCCTCCATGCCGAAGCGCTCCATGAGGCTTTTTAGGCGGTCGCCCCCGAAGATGCGCAACAGGTCATCCTCCAGGGAGAGGTAAAAACGGGAGGAGCCGGGATCGCCCTGACGGCCGGAGCGCCCCCGGAGCTGATTGTCGATGCGCCGGGCCTCGTGGCGCTCGGTGCCGATGATGTGCAGGCCGCCCCGCTCCACCACCCCGGGACCCAGGACGATGTCGGTGCCCCGGCCCGCCATGTTGGTGGCGATGGTGACCATCCCCAGCTGGCCCGCCTGGGCCACGATCTGGGCCTCTTTTTCGTGGTGCTTGGCGTTTAAGACCTCGTGCTTGATGCCCTCCCGCTTCAGCATCCGGCTTAAGAGCTCGGATTTCTCGATGGAGGTGGTGCCCACCAGGACCGGTTGGCCCCGCTGGTGGCAGTCTTTGATCTCCTCCACCACCGCCCGGAATTTCTCCTCCGCGGTCTTGTAGATGACGTCCGGGTGGTCCACCCGGATCATCTTGCGGTGGGTGGGGATGATGACCACGTCCAGGTTGTAGATCTTTTTGAATTCCTCCGCTTCGGTGTCGGCGGTGCCGGTCATGCCCGCCAGCTTGCGGTACATGCGGAAGTAGTTCTGGAAGGTGATGGTGGCCAGGGTCTGGTTTTCATTTTCGATGCGCACCCCTTCCTTGGCCTCCAGGGCCTGGTGCAGGCCGTCGGAGTAGCGCCGGCCGGGCATGAGGCGGCCGGTGAACTCATCCACGATGATGACCTGGCCGTCCTTGACGATGTACTCGTCATCCCGCTTGAAGAGGTTGTGGGCCTTGAGGGCCTGATTGAGGTGGTGCAAAAGCTCGATGTGGCGGGGGTCGTAGAGATTGTCCACCCCCAGGAGCTTTTCGGCCCGGGCAATGCCCTCCTCGGTGATGAGGATGCTCCTCGCCTTTTCATCCACGGTGTAGTCCCGGTCCCTCACAAGCTGCAGGGCCACCCGGTTGAGGATGTAATAGAGCTCGGTGGACTCCTCTGCCGGGCCGGAGATGATGAGGGGGGTGCGGGCTTCGTCGATGAGGATGGAGTCCACTTCGTCCACGATGGCGTAGTTGAAGCCCCGCTGCACCATGTCCTCCAGGGAGAACTTCATGTTGTCCCGGAGGTAGTCAAAACCGAATTCGTTGTTGGTGCCGTAGGTGATGTCGGCGGCATAGGCCTGGCGGCGCTCGGCGTCGCTGAGCCCATGGACGATGGTGCCCACGGTCATCCCCAGGAGGCGATAAATGCCCCCCATCCACTCGGTGTCCCGGCGGGCCAGGTAGTCGTTGACCGTGACGATATGCACCCCTTCGCCGGTGAGGGCATTCAAGTAGGCGGGCATGACCGCCACCAGGGTTTTGCCTTCACCCGTCTTCATTTCGGCGATCTTGCCCTGGTGAAGGACGATGCCGCCGATGATCTGCACGTCGAAGGGGCGCAACCCCAAGACCCGCACCGCGGCCTCCCGGGCAGCGGCGAAGGCCTCAGGGAGGAGGTCGTCCAGCTCCTCGCCCCGCTCCAGGCGCTCTTTGAACTCCCCGGTCTTGGCGGTGAGCTGGGCGTCGGAGAGCTTGCGGAATTCCGGCTCCAAGGCAGTGATGTGGTCCACCAGGGGCGCCAGACGCCTCAGCTCCCGGTCGTTTTTGCTGCCGAAAATCTTTTTTAAGACATAACCAATCATAGTTTATTTTCTTGTCTTGAGAGGGTCGGGAGGTGAAGGCCGGGGGAGCCTGGCTCCGTCACTCTTCGCCTCACACTCCCGTCCCTACCCTCTGATAAGGGGTTGGGGATGGGGGTTGCGGGGGAAGGGGCAGGGGTCCGTGATCCCTGGCCCCTTCCCCCACATATTCATGCCTCCAGCTCCAGCATCACCGGCAGTTCGTCGCAGTCCGGGAACTTGACGCACTCCACGCAGTCCGCCCAGACGATGGGGGGCAGGGCCTCCTTGGCGATGGGCCGGAAGCCGAAGCGCCGGAAGAATCTTTCATTGGTGGTGAGGGCGAAGACCCGCCTCAGGCCCAGCTCCCGGGCCTCCTCCAGGCAGCGGCTCACCAGAGCGGTCCCCAGCCCCTGGCGCTGGCGCTCCGGCACCACCACCAGGGAGCGGATCTCCCCCAGCCCGTCCCAGGTGACGTGCAGGGCCACAATGCCCTGGATGGGGCCGTCATCCTCCCGCCAGACGTAATAATCCCGCAGGTGGCTGTAGAGGCTGGCCAGGGTGCGGGGCAGTACATCCCCCTCCCGGGAGAACTCGGCCAGCATCCGCCGGATTTCCGGCACCTCGTCAATTCTGGCTTTGCGGATCATGGCGGCTGCATGGGGCCCGGTGATCCGGGGGGCGGCGTGGTCTGCCGGTCGCTTTCCCAGCTCCAAAGGGGAGGGAAGCTCAGCCCTCCGACCTCAATTTTATGTTATTATCATCGGAGCAGTGAGTGGGTTAACTCGAGAGGAAGTGCCGGGAGTAATCCCTGGCCCCTTCTCTAAATAAATTATTATATCAAAAAAACCCGGCCCGGGGGTTTCTCCGGCGGCGGAAGGAGAGGTTATGCAGGTGATTACTCCGGACAAATATGTCCGGCTGGCGTATCGGCTGCGGTTGGCCAATGGTGATTACGTGCGGGGCAGCGCCACCGAGCCCGCGGAAATGGAATTCGTGGCCGGGGTGGGGGAGGTCCTCCCCGGGTTGGAGCGCCGCCTCTACGGCCTCTCTCCGGAGATGGGAGAGGTGGAGTTTGTGGTTCCCAAGGAGGAGGCCTTCGGAGAGTATCAACCGGACAACGTGCAGATCTGGAGCACCAAGGTCTTTCCCCCGGACATGGAGCTCAAGCCCGGCCAGAAGGTGCTGCCGGCGGTGCTGCCCTTCCCGCCGGAGTACCCCCTGGTCATCAAGGAGGTGCGAGGAGACAAGGTGGTGTTGGACCTGAACCACCCCCTAGCGGGTCAGGACCTCTACTATCAGGTGCGGGTGCTGGAGATCCGGGAGCCTGATCCCCAGGAGCTCAGTCACAAAAAGCAGTGTCAAGCCTGCCGGGAAGAGATGGAGGGGTAAGAGCGGCAGGCCCTGCCATGCAAAACCCCGGCTTGCCAGGCAAGCCGGGGTTTTGCTTTTCGGGAGCGCGGTTTCAGACCTCGGTGACGGTGATGGCCCCGGAGGGGCAGACCTCGATGCAGCTTTCGCAGCCCAGGCACTCTTCCTCATTGACCGGGACAGCCTTGCCTTCCTGCATCTCGAAGACACCTACCGGACAGACGTTGACGCACTCCTCATCGCCGGTGCACTTATCTTCATCCACTTCCACACGCCAAGCCATGCCCTAACCTCCTTGATGATTTTACCCGAAGAAAATTGCAGCCCCGAGGGGCAAAAACACGGGGACGAAGCTGGCTCCCGCCGCACATGGCCTTCGAGCCAATTTTCACAAAACAGATACCGTATCGCCTGCGGGAAGTCAATGAAAAAGTGGCCCCTCCCCCAGGGGGCGGTGGGTGGCCCTCAGCTCGGGCTCTTTTGGCAAGGCCGGCTCCCCAGCCGGCCGGGCTAGGCGAGCGTGGCGGTACTCCCGGGCCCGGGCCACCAAGGCCGGAGCCCACTGAGGGGCGCCCAAGGCGTGGAGATGGGTATAGGTGGCCAGCACGTTCTTATACAGCAGTCCGTCCCGCTGGCCTCCCACGCCGGCCCCCCGGATCACCCGGAAGGCCAGGGCATCGGTGGGTCCGGGTTCCGGCTGGATGCGGGAGTAATGAAATTCGTGGCCTTTGAGGCGGCTCCCTAAGGGGAAGAAGGGGTTGTCCGTCTCCACCTCCAGGATGGTGTAGCCGTGCCCCTGGGGTTTTCGTCCCATGACAAAGTCGAAGGGGAAGATGCCCACCATGGGGAAGCGCTCGCCTTCCAGGGTGCGGATGGCGGCCCCCAGGTACATCAGGCCGCCGCATTCGGCGTAGATGGGAAGGCCCTGCTGCGCCCGGCGCCGGATCTCCTCCCGGAAGCGGACATTTTCGCTCAGGGCCTGGGCGTGGGTCTCCGGGAAGCCGCCGCCGATGTACAGGGCGTCCAGGTCTGCCGGCAGGGTGGCCACCTCCAGGGCATTGAGCTCCACCAGCCGGGCGCCGGCGGCCGCCAAGGCCTCCAGGTTCTCGGTGTAGTAGAACTGGAAGGCGGAGTCCCGGATGATGCCGACGGTGACCGGTTCTCCCTCCGCTTCTGCCACCGCTTCCGGCCAGGGGCCGAGGGGCAGGGGGGGCGCCTGCTGGGCCACCTGCCAGAGCCCTTCCAGGTCCAGGTATTTTTCCGCCAGCTCCCGGGCGGTGGTGACGGCCCGGATGGCGGCGGCATGTTCCTGGGGGGGCACCAGCCCCATGTGGCGTTCCGGAAAGACGGCGCACTTAAGGCGCGGCAGGGCCCCCAGCACCGGCACGCCGCAGTAGCGCTCGATGCTGTGGCGCAGGATGGCTTCGTGGCGGGGGCGGGCGATCTGGTTGAGGATGACGCCCCGTAAGGGCACCTGGGGGTCGAAGTGCTGACAGCCCAACACCAGGGCGGCCACGGTGCGGGTGGCCATGGTGCAGTCCACCACCAGCACCACGGGCACCGTGAGCAGCTTGGCCAGCTCGGCGGTGCTGTAGGTGCCCTCCGCGTCCAGGCCGTCGTAGAGCCCCCGGTTGCCCTCGATGAGGAGGCAATCGGCAGTGCGGGCGTGGCGCCTCACCACGGCCATAATCTGGGCCCCCTCCATGAGGAAGGGGTCCAGGTTATGGCTGGGTCTGCCGGCGGCCAGAGCGTGCCACGCCGGGTCGATGTAGTCGGGCCCCTTTTTGAAGGGCACAACTACCCTTCCCTGGCTATGCCAGGCTGCCAGCAGGCCCAGGGTCAGGGTGGTTTTGCCGGCCCCACCCCGGAGAGCTGCCAGGAGCAATCGGGGGCAGGGCCGGTCCATCAGTGCTTCGCCGCGCCTTCCACCCGGGGAATCTCAATGAAGCTGCCGCCGAAGTAGGTGTAGACGCAGCGGCCGCCGTCAATGAGCTCCTTGATGGCGAACTTGATGTCGTTCTTGTTCTGGTCGGGATGCTCCTTGAGCACCGCCTTCTCAATGTCCTTGGCCTTGAGCTGTTTTTTGCCCGCAGCCGCTTCCACCATCTTGTAGATGTATTCTACAAGCTCTTCCTTGGGTAACGCCATTTTTCGGCCACCTGCTCAGAATTTGAAGTGCATGGACGTCCTATAAGTATCATACGCCTGGAACTTATAGTCGTCAATATGCTGGAAGGTGAAGGGGATGTCGCAGACCTCGAAGAAGCGCTCCCAGCCGATGCGCTCGATCCACTCGCCGACGCGCTCCCACTTGTTGGCGCCTTCGGCGTACTTGGTGAGGATCTTGCGGATGGCGGCCACGGTTTCCGGCCAGCGGGGCGGATTGTTGGGAATCCACGGAATGGCCAGCCGGGAGAAGGCCGGCGGGGTCTTGGAGTTGGACACCTTGCCGCCCACCAGGATGGCGACGCCGCCCTTTTCGGCGTCGAAGCACGGCATGGCCGGGCACATGGTGTAGCAGTTGCCGCAGTACATGCAGCGCTCTTCGTTCACGATGACGCTCTTTAAGCTCTTGTCCGGATGGGGCCGGATGGCGCCGGTGGGGCAAGAGGCGATGGTGGTGGGGATTTCGCACAGGTGGCGCAGCTTGTCATGGAGAATCTTGGGCGGGGTGCGATGCACGCCGCAGATGGCGATGTCGGAGCAGTGCACCGCGCCGCACATGTTGAGGCAGCAGGCCAAAGCGATGCGCACCTGGGCCGGCAGGTCATGCTTGCCGAAATACTCGAAGAGGTCGTCCATCACCGCCTTGACGATGCCGGAGGCGTCGATGGCCGGGGTGTGGCAATGCACCCAGCCCTGGGTGTGGACGATGCTGGTCACCGAGTGCCCGGTGCCGCCGATGGGCCAGCCCTTGGCGGCCAGGTCGGCCTTAAGAGCCGGCAGCTGGGACAGATCAGTGAGGAAGAATTCCATGTTGTGGCGGCTGGTGAAGCGGAAGTGCCCCTGGCTGTATTTGTCCGCCAGGTCGCAGGCCTCCCGGACAAAGTCGGTGCTCACCAACCGGCCGGAGCCCACGCGCACGGAATAGAGCTTGTCCCCGGTCTCGGAGACGTGCATGAGCACGCCGGGCTCAATGATTTCATGATATTTCCATTTGCCATAGTTGGCCTTGATGACGGGATGGAGAAACTGCCCATAATGCGGTGGGCCGATATCAGTTTTGCGTTCGGGTTCGGTCATGGTACTCATTCCTCCTTAAAATTGACGGCGTCAATGGCCGGAACTTAGCGAACAAAACCCTGCCGGGTGTCGTAACGGCGGCCCTTGGCCTCGGCGTCGAAGTCAGACTGATGCCAGAAGAAGAAGGGGTTGGCCCGGGGGATGCGCACCTGCTGAGGCGCCGGCTCCACGCCGATGGCCTCCAGCAGCGACCGCATGCCCAGCCGCAGGATGAGCTCGCCCACCCGCTCCCGGTTCTTGCCGTGCTCAGACCACCACTCGGCGATATTGGTCATGAGCTCCTTCAGGTAATCGAAGGGCTTCTCCATTTCAAAGAAGGGCACGATGACCCAGCTCATCTGGGCGCCTTCCAGGATGGGGGCATGGGAGCCCAGCAGGAAGGCAGCGCCCCGCTCAGTGCCGGGCCGCAGCGCCTGGGGCATGAGGTTGATGCAGTGCATGCAGTGGTTGCACTCCCGGTTGTTGATCTTCAGGGTCTTGCCGTCCCAGCTCATGCACTGAGTGGGGCAGAGCTCCACCACGTCTTTCTGGATGTCCAGCTTGTCCCATTTGGTGGCGCCGCCCCGGGGCTTGAGCTCACCGCCGGCATAGGCCTGCACCGCCGACTGGTCGATGCGGATGTCGTCCTTCCACACCCCGATGACGGAGCAGTCGGCCCGGGCCACCGCGGCCACGCAGTCATTGGGGCAGCCGGAGAGCTTCAGCTTATATTTATATGGATAGGAGGGCCGGTGCAGGTCGAACTGGAACTCCTGGGTGAGCTCGTAGCAGGCCTCCAAGGTGTCATACATGGCCCATTCGCAGCGGGCCGGTCCGACGCAGCAGGAGGGCGACCGGAAAGCGGAACCGGAGCCGCCCAGGTCCCAGCCCTTGGCCGTCAGCTTGGCAAAGCAGGGCTCCAGCTCTTCAGTGCGGGTGCCCAGGAAAATGATATCGCCGGTGGAGCCATGCATGTTCAACACGGAGGAACCATGCTCATCCCAAATGTCACACAGCTCCCGCAGGGCCTTGGTGGTGTACATCCAGGCGGACGGATGGTTCACCCGGATGGTGTGGAAGTGTTCCACGCCCGGAAATTCATCGGGCAGGTCGGTGTAACGGCCGATGATGCCGGAGCCGTACCCCAGGACGCCCACAATGCCGCCATGTTTCCAGTGGGTGATTTTGTCCTTGTAGGAACGCTCCAGAACCCCCAACAGGTCCGCGGTCTGCGGCTTCCGGGCGGCCACCCGCTTCAGGTCCTTCACGAAGCTGGGCCACGGGCCGCTCTCCAATTGATCCAACAGCGGGGTTTTGTGCATGAAACAATCCTCCTCACGTGATGGCCCCGGAGGGCTTATCCTTTTTTTCACAAGTACCTGGCATATCACATACCATCACACACAATTTGTCAACTAAAAAATCCGCCTTCATTCTGCCTGAAATTCCGTCACCGGGCCGATTTCAGCCAATGGTTCCTTTACCCGGGCCGCCGGCCCCACCACCAGGGTCACCAGGTTCTCCGGGTGCAGGTGACTTTGTGCCGCAAGGCGCACCTCCGTAAGGCTCACTGCGGCCAGCCTCTCCCGGTAGCGGGCCAGGTAATCCAGCCCCAGATCGTGGAGGCCGATGTTCAAGACCTGGCGGGCCAGGGCCCGGGGGGTCTCCAGCCCCAGGGGGAAGTGGCCGATATAATAGCTCTGGGCCTCCGCCAGCTCCTGGGCCGTCACCCCGGCTTCCCGCACCTCCTCCACCACCTGCCGGATCTCCTTGACCGCCAAGGCGGTGTTGTCCGCCGGGGTGAAGGTGGAGATGACAAAGGGGCCCGGGGCCCGGCGCCAGGCAAAAGTGCTGCGGATGCCGTAGGTGAGGCCCAGCTCCGAGCGGATGCGGGTCATGAGGCGGGAGGAGAAGCCCCCCTCCCCCAGGATGTAATTAAGGAGGCGCACCGGGAAATAATCCGGGTGCTTCCGGGGCAGGCCCAGATGGCCCATACGGATTTCACTTTGGGTGAGCTCCGGCCGGTCCAGGAGATAGATGCCGGGGGTGGCCAGGCGCGCGGGGGCCTCCCGCCAGGCGGGGCTGGCCGGCCCGCCCCCCTGCCAGGCGCCGAAGTGCTGCTCCGCCGCCGCCACCAGCCGGGGGAAAGGCACCATGCCCACGCAGACCAGCACCGCTTCCTGGGGGACGAACTCCCGGGCATACCACGTTTTCAGATCTTCCAGACCCAGCGCCTCCAGGCGGGCCAGCTCCCCCCGCACCGCATGTCCATAGGGCGCGCCCTGGAAGAACAGCCGGGCAAAGGCCCGGGTGGCCACCTCCCGGGGCTCGTCCGCCGCCTGGATGAGCTCCGCCCGGCGGCGTTCCTTGAGGAGGGCGAATTCGGCCTCCGGGAAGGCCGGGGTCATGACCACCTCCGCCAGGGTGGCCACCAGGGTCTCCATATCCTCGGCCAGACCGTCCAGGTGCACGTAGGTGGCATCCCAGCCGCCCCGGGCGGCCAGGGCGGCGCCCATGGCCTCGATGTCCCGGGCCAGCTCCAGTTGGCTGCGCCGGGTGGTGCCCAGGGTGAGGAGCTCCGCGGTCCAGTCCGCCACCCCGGGTTTGTCCGGCGGATCGGTCTCCGCCCCCCGTTTGCACATAAATGCCAGACTGACCCAGGGCACCCGGGTGTATTCCACTCCCAGGAGGGTGAGACCGTTACTCAAAGTGGCCTGCTGAATGGCGGCCAAGGCGGCCATGTGCTTCTCCTTCCGCTGAGACGTCCGATGGTGGGGGGCCTAAAAGAGCGGCCCCAACTCCTGACTCTCCTCCGGGCTGACCGGTCTGAGGGTGACCACGGTGCGGTTGTCCTCCCGGAGATACTGCCGGGCCACCCGCAGGACGTCCGCGGCGGTGACGGCCTCGTAGGCCGCCAGGAGCCCGTTGGCCAGAGTGCCGTCTCCGGCCTTGAGGTGAAAGAGGGCCACCATGAGGCCGCGGTAGAAGGTCTTGGCCAACCCCTGCACCGTCTGGGAGCGTAAGAGCTTCTTGGCCCGGGCCAGCTCCAGGTCGGTGACCCCCTCGTGCTTCAGGCGCTCCAGGGACTCCCACAGGTCGGCCTCCAGGCGGGAGAGGGGCTCCCCCGGAGCCGCCACCAGCCGGATGATGAAGAGATCCGGGTCCGCACTGGTCCACGGCGGGGGATAGACCTCCGCCTCCAGCTCCGCCGCCCGCCCGGGACGCACGAATTCCTGGTAGAAGCGGCAGGCCCGGCCCTGGGAGAGGATGGCGGCCAGCACCATGAGGGGGTAGAGATCCGGGTGCCCCAGCCCCACGGTGTGGAAGCCGGCAAAGAGGGCCTCCACCTGGGAGACCTTCTTGAACACCGCCCTGCGCTCCCCCCGCTGGGGCGGCTCCACCACCCGGTGAGAGTCATGGGAGCCGGGAGGTAGGTCGCCGAAGTAGCGCTCCACCAGCTCCCGCACCCTCTCCGGCTGGGCCTCCCCGGCCACCAGGATGAGCATCTCCCCCGGCTGGTAATGGCGCCGGAAGAAGCTGAGGCAATCCTCCAGGGTCAGGCGGCGCAGGTCCTGGTCCCAGCCGATGATGGGCCAACGGTAGGGGTGCTCGGTGTAGGCGGTGGCAAAGAGGAGCTCCTCCACCAGACCGAAGGGGCTGTCCACGCAGCGCAGCTTGCGCTCGCTGATCACCACCTGGCGCTCGGTCTCGAAATTCTCCTCATCCAGCTTCAGGTGTTTGAGGCGCTCCGCCTCCAGGGACAGGGCCAGCTCCAGGTGCTCGGCGGGGAGATTTTCGAAATACGAGGTGTGATCCCGGGTGGTGAAGGCGTTGACCTCGCCCCCCTTGGCCTGCAGCCGCCGGGAGAACTCCTCCGGCCCCAAAGTGGCGGTGCCCCGGAACATGAGGTGTTCAAAGAGGTGAGAGATGCCGGTGATTCCCGGCGCCTCATGGCGGGAGCCCACGGCGTAATGCACCTGCACCGACACCACCGGCAGGGTGGCATCCGGCAAGACCAGGAGCTGGAGGCCGTTATCCAGGGTGAAAGGCACGATGGCGATTTCGGGATTCCATGCGCGGGGGTCCAAGGCCCTTTCGGCAGTCATGCGGCTCTCCTGAAAACAATATCCATTAGTCCGGGCATGCCGGACAGCTCTCCCGGCTTCGCCCCCTCCTTTGCGCCGGCATGAAGTGGAGAGGCAAAGTTGGCCGGTCAACGCCGGGGGGCCGGGTAGCCGGCCCAATGGCGAACCAGGGACTCATCCACCTGAATCTTCAGGGGTTGGGTTTCCTGGATGGGGATGCCCGCCGGGCTTTCGCCGGCCAACACCCGCCGGGCCAAAGCCGCGGCCTCCCGCCCCAGGGCCTCATAATCCAGGGTGACGGTGAGGATGGCGCCGGGCTCGGTGACCTCGGGGTGGCCGTTCACCACCAGCACCCGGCGCTCCCGGCCTAAGGCCAGCACCGGGCCGGCATAGCGGCTTGCCGTGGTGGTGGGAGGCAGATATAACACCGTGGCACCCCGGGCTAAAAGACGCCGCAGGGCCGCCGCATCCTCCTCGGGGCGGGTGCTTTCTTCCGTATAGCTCGTGAGGCCCAGCTCCTTGGTCAACTGCCCAAAGGTCTGAGCCACTTCCAGGGCGGCGCCGTCCAGCGGGTCATAGATCAAGCCCCAGGGCCGGGGCCCCACCATGGCCGTGGCCTGCCGCACGGCCTGGGCCACCGGCGGGGGCGAGGCCAGGCCGGTGACGTTGCGCTGATGGAATTCAGGCCGCTTCGGGTCCCAGGCGGCGTTGCTGAAATAGGGGTTGGCCACCATGGCAAAGACCACGGGCAGGCGCTTCTCCATGGGGGCCAGCATCATCAGGACCGGGGTCCCCAGAGCGATGAAGAGCGGGGGTTGGTCGGCCCTAAGACGCCGCAAGGTCGCAGCCCCTTCCTCACCGTACGGGGGGAGGGTGACCAGCTGCACCTGGCGGGGGGCCAGGCCCTCCTCCAGGCCTTTCACCGCCTGGCGCAGGCGGGGGGAGTCCGGGGAGCCCACGGCCACCACGGCCTGGGAGGCGGGCCTGCCGCAGCCAAAGATGAGCGCCATGGCCGCCACCAAGGCCACTGCCCACGAGCCCCGCCGGGGAAGGGGCCAAGAGCCGTCCCTCCCCCTTTTCACCGGATCAGGGTGCCGATGCGGGCCCACCGCACCTGAAAGGCCTCGGTATCCCAGGAGAAATTGGTAAAGAGACCGCGTAACCCCTTGAGAAACGCCAGGTAAACCGGCAGGGAATGGTCCCCGTTCCAGGAAAAGTAGATGATGAAGGCCTTGCCCCGCAGAGCGTCCAGGTGCACGAAGCCCCAGAAGCGGCTGTCGTAGCTGTGGTCCCGGTTGTCGCCCAGGACGAAGTAGGAATCCGGCGGCACCACCGCCGGGCCGAACTGATCCCGGCTGGGCTCCCCGGGCCGGGCCGGAGGCGGCAACACCTCGGGATCGGAATAGACCGCCTGGGGAGTCTCGAACGGCTGGCCGTTGATGAGCAGTTTCTTGTTGATGATCTGCACCCGGTCCCCCGGCAGGCCCACCACCCGCTTGATGTAATCCTTGGAGGGGTCCTGGGGGAAGATGAAGACCACCACGTCCCCCCGCTGGGGCCGGCTGATGGGGATGAGGACCTTGTTGGTGAAGGGGTTGCGGATGCCGTAGATGAATTTGTTCACCAGCAGGTAATCCCCGATCTGCAGGGTGGGGAGCATGGACCCCGAAGGGATGGAAAAGGCCTGCACCACCAGGGCCCGGATGATGAGGGCCAGGATGACGGCGATGATGAGGGCCTCGCCGTATTCCCGGGCCAGGGACTTCTTCCGGGCCGGGGGCGACTCCGGGGAGGGCGCATTTTGATGACTGGCGGGCATGCTCTCAGGCTGGAGCACTCCCGTCGCCGCTTAGGAGCGACGGGAGCGAGACAGAATCAGTCCACCGGGCTGAACTGGTCTTTGCTGGCGCCGCAGATGGGACAGACCCAATCCGCCGGCAGATTCTCGAAGGGGGTGTTGGGGGGGACATTGCCGTCCGGGTCACCCGCCGCCGGGTCGTAGATATAGCCACACACTTCACATTGGTATTTCTTCATGCCGCTCTCCTTGCTGGCCCTGCCTGAGCCGCACGGGGCGCCGGGAGGGCCAAGTTCACCATATATTTACCCCCCTGCCCCGGCAAGTCAACCCCTTTCGGGCAGCCGCGGGGAAAAATCGCCGCCCGGAAGAAAAAAATGCCCGAACCTCCACCGCCCCTGGACCGCCACCTGGCCTTCTGGCACAATGGAGCGACATCACCCGGGGCAGAAGGCCCCAAAGGGAGGGAGGTCATGGCCCTGTTTCTCATGTTCGGCAAGTATTCGGCGGAAGGCATCAAAGGCATCAGTGCCCAGCGCACGCAACAGGCGGAGGAGACCATCCGGAAGTTCGGCGGCAGTGTGAGCGCCATGTATGCCCTGCTGGGGGACAAAGACCTGCTGCTGGTGACGGAGTTCCCGGATATCGGCGCCGCCCTTAAGGCCTCGGTGGCCTTGAGCAAGCTCACCGGCATCGCTTTTTCCACCGCGCCGGCGGTGACGGTGGCGGAGTTCGACCGCCTCATGGCCGGACTGTGAGGTGATGACCGGGGAGGCACCGGCAATCAATGGGAGATTGAGGCAGGGAATGTGGGGGAGGGGAGTTCAGGGTAAAGTAGGCCCCTGACTCCTCTTCCCCCCCTTGGCCTAAGAACCCAGGCCCGGCAGTCCCACCCCCACGGCCAGGTTTTCCTCATAGCTGACGGGGTGGCAGGGAGCTGGAAGAGAAAGTGGCCGCGCTCTCCTGGGGCCCCCCAGAACTGTCCCGCCCGGTCTTCCTCTGAAAGAGACTCAGCCCGCCCGGGCCAGCCGCTCTATCAGGGCCGGGGCCTCGGCGAAGGACTCCAGGTGAAAGTCCGCGGCCAGGGTGGGGTTGCGGTAGGCCACCAGGCGCACCCCGGCGTTGCGGGCGAAGGCCTCATCCACCGCGGAATCGCCGATATATAAGGCCTCATGCGGCTGCAGGCGGAAGTGCTCCAAGATGCGCCAGAAGGCCTCAGGGTGGGGTTTGGGGTGAGCGACGTCCAGGGCGGAGATCACCAGATCAAAGCAGTCCCACAGGCCGTGGTGCGTCAAAACCGTGTGGGTGGTGGTGGTGCGGTTGGTGGCCACCGCGGTGCGGTAGCGGGGCCTAAGAAAGCGGAGAAACTCCCTGAGGTGCGGCATCTCCACCATCAGGGGGATGAAGGGGCGGTAATCCAGGGTGCGGCAATACTCCAGGACCTCCGGCAGCCGGGGGTCTCCCTGAAAGAGATACTCCACCGACTCCCGGTAGGTGTGGCTGTGAACATACTCCACCTGAGGCTCCGCCATGGGCCCCCGCCCGAAATGGGCCAGGATGCTGTTGTAAAAGGCGATGTTGGCGTCCCGGGAATCAAACAGGACGCCGTCGCAGTCAAAGCCCACCAGTTTCAGTGCCATATGTCCTCAGCGGGCGCCATCTGCCCGGAATCATCCCGCGCCCGGTCAACCTGAGACTGCTGTGAAGAGCTGAAAGGAGAAAGGGCCAAGGAAAAGCGGCCCTGGCACCCTCAGCCGTTCCTCTCCCCCACCCCTGATGGAGAGTGGGAAAAATCCGGAGTCCGCCTCGGACTCTCCCCGGCCCTAGGGGAACGAGGATCCGGGAAATTGGGATAGCCATCCCCCTATCTCAACCCCGTTCGCCTGGGTCAATGTTTGAGCTTACCGGGCCGCAGGGTGGCTGTCAACCGGCCGCTATTGGGCGAGGTGGCGCACCAGCTCCTCGGCGATGCGGTTCAAGGGGAGGACTTTGACCGCGGCCTGGCGCTGGATGGCCTCCTTGGGCATGCCGAAGACGACACAGGAGGCCTCATCCTGGGCGATGGTGTGGGCGCCCTGCTGGCGCATGGCCAGAAGGCCGGCGGCGCCGTCGGCCCCCATGCCGGTGAGGATGACCCCCACGGCATTGCTGCCCGCGGCCTGGGCCACGGACTGAAAGAGCACATCCACGCTGGGGCGCTGGTGATGCACCGGGGGGCCGGATTTCACCCGCACCAGATACCGGGCGCCGCTGCGCTGCAGGAGCATGTGGTAATTCCCGGGGGCCAGGAGGGCCCGGCCGGGCAAGACGGAGTCGCCGTCCGCCGCCTCCTTGACCTCCAGGGCGCAAAGCTGATCCAGGCGTTCGGCAAAGGAGGTGGTGAATTTGGGGGGCATGTGCTGCACGATGACAATGCCTGGAAAATTCCGGGGCAAATTGACCAGGATCTCTTTGATGGCTTCGGTGCCGCCGGTGGAAGCTCCGATGGCCACCACTTTGTGGGTGGTGGTGAGGGGAGAGAGGGAGACTGCCGAGGGCGCTGCCGCTGGGGTGGGGGAAGACCCCGGCCGGGGCCGGGTGCGGGCCGCGGCCCGGATCTTGGTAAGGAGCTGGTCCGCCAGGTTGCCGACGCTAAAAGACCCCCCGGGTTTGCCCAGCACTTCCACCGCGCCCAGCTCCAGGGCTTCCACCGCCATCCGGCTGCCCTGGGGGGTAAGGGAGCTGACGATGACCACCGGCAGGGGGTGGTAGTGCATCAGCTTTTTCAGGAAGGTGAGGCCGTCCATGCGGGGCATTTCCAGGTCCAGGGTGATGACGTCGGGGCGCTCGTGGAAGATCTTGTCCCGGGCCACGTAGGGGTCCGGGGCGGTGCCGCAGACCTCCAGATCCGGCGTCTGGGAGATGAGGTCGGTGAAGATCTGCCGCACCACGGCGGAATCATCGACGATCAACACCCTGGTCTTGCGCATGGATCCTTCCCTGGAATCGGCTGTGGCCGAGGACTTCTCCCCCTCGCCCGGTCGGGTCCCGGCAGACTGCGGTGACGGGCGCCCTCCCTTAACTTCCCTGGCAGGGACGGCTGCCGGTCCATCATGAGTCTAGTCCCCGCCCACGCCGGTGGCGCTGTGATTTGGACGCAGGCAAATCCTATCTGACCGTCCTGTCCCCGTCGGTCCCGGGGGCGGAGGCGCCTTTCGACCCAAAATGTGAGCGCCTGTCCTGTCCCCCCCTGCGCAGGAGGCGAAACCCGGCTGCGGCTTGGGCAGTTACCGCCCTGCCTGTTCCTGCCCCGACCGGCGGCCGGCCTCCCTCACATCTTTTCCACGAAGACCTCCAGGCCGTCATTGTCCACCAACAGCAAGAGATGATTGAGGCTGAGGCGGAACTGGGGGCTTCCCAGGTCCAGGAGCCGGGATTGGGGCGGCTGCAGATGAAAGGCGGCGGAGGCCCCTTCCCGGGCCAAAAAAGAGCCGGCCACCATATTGGCCCCTTCCTGGACCACATCCTGGATCTGCTCCGGGGTGGGCTCCGAGGTGGAGAGCCCCAGGAAATTGACGGCCATTTTCCGGGCCAGGGCCTCAGGCACGGTGAGGCCGATGCAGAAGGTGCGGGGACCACGCACGGGGACCCAGGCCCGCACCCCTGGGCCCTGGAAGACCGGCCGCTCCAGCAGCGGGGGTTCCGGAAAGAGGAAGAACATGCCCTCAAAGACTTCAAAAGTCGCAGCCTTCAAGTTCTCCAGCATCGGGTGTGCCCACCTCCCCCAAGAGGGTGCTCAGCTGCCGCCGGATGGTTTCCGGCCGAAAGGGCTTCTTGATGTAGCCCGCCACGCCCAGGCGGCGGAAGGGGGCCAGGACCTCCTCCCGGGATTCGGTGCTCACCACCACCACGGGGATGGACTGCCACAGGGGGTGCCCCTTCAGGGCAGTGATGAAGGCGGTGCCGTCCATCTCCGGCATATGGATGTCGGAGAGCACCAGATCCACCCAGTGCTGCTCCAGGATGGCCAGGCCTTCCCGGCCGTTGGCCCCTTCAAAACACTGACCCAGGTTGAAGCCCGAGATGGCCAGGATTTTCCGGATCAGAGCCCGCATGGTGGCGGAATCATCCACGATGAGCACGTTGTACGGCATGGCCGTCTCCCACCAGTCCAAAGAAGACTTTGGCTTCCCCCCAGGAGCTGCCGAAATGCATGAGCAGGCGCTCCAGGTCCCGCTCCCGGAGGTTGAAGTGCTGCAACACTTGGGGGAAGCCATCATAGGCCAGGCCTTCGTTTCCCAGGTCCTGGCCGAACATCATCACCAAAAGATCCGCCAGATAGACGAGGAGCACCATATCATCGGCAAAGGCCTCGGGCCGGTCCAGGTGATGGTAGTGGATCACCAGCCGCAGGCGGTCGGGGAAGTCCCAGATGCGGGCCATCTCGCCCCCCACCTCGGCGTGGCTGATTCCCAGCACCAGTTTCTCCGCCTGCTGGAAGGGGATCCCCCGTTTCTCCACCACCGCCATGATCTGGGCGAATTTCTGTTCCACGTAGAGGCTGAGGACGATCTTGCCGATGTCATGGAGCAATCCGGCGGTGAAGGCGGTAGTGCGCTCGGTGGCGGCCAGTTCCCGGGCCAAGAGGTCCGCCATCAGGGCACAACTGATGGAATGACGCCAAAGGCCGTGATTCTCCTGGAAGTAGCCGGGAGTGGCATTGGCAAAGAGCCGGGTGGCGCCGCTGGCAATGATGATCTTCAAGAGCTCCTGGGTCCCCAGAAGCAGGAGGGCCTGATGCAGGGAGTGAATCTCCCGCCGCAACCCGAAATAGGCGGAGTTGCTGATGCGCAGGATGTTGGCGGTGATGCCCGGGTCGAACTTGACCACCTCCACCAGCTCCTCAATGCTGATCTCGGGTTGGTTCACCAGGGTCAAGGCCCGTTGCGCCACCACCGGGAAGGGGGGGAGATGCTTCAGCGACCGCAGGATCTGAGGAATGAGACTCATGGCCCGCTCACCTATAATTCCACAAGGTTCTGCCCGATGACTTTGACCCACACCCGGCCGGTGGCCAGGTCCAGAAACAGGGTCCGGGCCTTGGCGCCCCCCACCTCTTCGTTATCCACCAGCACATTGTTGCGGAGAAAGATGCGGCGCAGGGCGGCGTAGTTGCGGCGGCCGATCTGGAAGTGCTCCTCGCCCCCCAGAACCTGGCCGCCGCCGGCCACTTTCACCGCCAGCCGGTGCTTTTGGGCCCCCAGGGCGTAGCACTCCCGAAACAGCCGGGGAATACCCGTATCGGCAAACATGAAGGGGTTTTCCGCCGCCCGGGCCGGGTCCAGGGAGGAATCCGGCAGCATGTAGTGCAACAGGCCTCCCACCCGGGCCTGGGGGTCATAGACGGCCACGCCGATGCAGGACCCCAGGGCGTGGGTCACCAGCAGGTGATTGGCCTGGTTGCTCACCTTCATATCCGCCACCCCCACCACCACGGTCACCCGACCGGGGCCTATTTCCGATAGATCGTGGGGCGGATGTACGCGAAGCGATGGCTGAGATTGCACAGGCTCTCCGAGTGTCCGATGAAGAGGTAGCCTCCGGGGGTGAGGCCCTCGTAGAATTTGCGAATCACCTCTGCCTGGGTCTCTTTGTCAAAATAGATCATCACATTCCGGCAGAAGATGACGTCCACCCCGCCGGTGAAGGGCAGGGGGTCCGTCAGGTTGTGGCGGAAGAAGCGCACCATCTCCTTGAGCCGGGGCTTCACCTGCACGTAGCCCTCCCAGCGGCCCACGCCCTTGAGGAAATGGCGCCGCCGCCACTCCGGCGGCAAGGGCGTGAGGCGGCTTAAGGCATAGATGCCTCGCTGGGCCGTGGCCAGCACCTGGGTGTTGAGGTCCGAGGCCCACACCGTACACCGCCTGGCCTCGGTCTCCGGCAGGGCCTCCCACAGCACCATGGCCAGGGTGTAGGGTTCCTCGCCGCTGGAGCAGCCGGCGCTCCAGAACCGGAGGCCCTCCCTCGTCCGGCCCTCCCGGCGCCAGGCGGGCAAAAGCTCCCGCAGGAGAAACTCGAAGTGGGCCGACTCCCGCCAGAAGGCCGTCTGGTTAGTGGAGATGGCGTCCAACAGCCGGGTGAGTTCGGCGCCGCTGCGGTCATGGATCACCCGCCGGTAATAGTCCTGAAAACTGGCCAGGCCCTCCTCCCGAAGGATCTTCCCCAGCCGCGCCTGCACCAGCTCCCGCTTCTGGTCGCTTAAGTGAATGCCGGCGTGGCGCTGCACCAGCTCCCGGATGAGGGCGAATTCCCGGGCGGAAAGGGGAGGCAGCGCCGCCGGGGCCACGACCTCCGGGCGGGCCGGGAGGGAAGCTCCCTGGATCTGCGGCTGCATGACGTGTTCCTTCCTCTCCGTCCTCCTCCCTGAGTGCACGCTGGGTGAGGCTCCCGGGGGCCTCCTGCCCCCACCTGTCCCTCTGTATCCTGCCGGACCCGGTTCCCGTTGCTCTTACGCCATCTGCTCCCCGGCCTTTCCCTGGCCCGCCGAGGTGGTCTCCGCCTCAGCCTCCCAGGGTCTCCAGTCCCAAAAGTTCTTCGGCGGACAGCACCCGGTCGATGTCCAGCAGGATCTTGATGCTGCCCTTGGTCTTGGCGATGCCCAGGATATAGGAGTGGTTCAGGTCGTGGCCGAAGGCGGGGGGCGGCTCCAGGTCTTCGGTCCCCACATTGAGGACCTCGGAGACCGCGTCCACCACCACCCCCATCTGCATGGGCCCCTGGGCGGTTTTCACGTCCACCACGATGATACAGGTGCGCTCGCCGTAGTCCATGGGGGGCAGGCCGAATTTCAGCCGGAGATCAATGACCGGTATTACCCGCCCCCTAAGATTAATGACCCCCTTGACGTAGGCCGGGGTCTGGGGGATGGGGGTGATGTCCAGCATGCCGATGATTTCCCGCACCTTCAGGATCTCCAGGCCGAAGTCCTCCCCGGCCAGGACGAAGGTGAGGTATTTGCCCTCCCGGGCCCTCAGCCCCGTCTGCTCCACAGAACGCGCCGCTTCTCCCATGTGCCTCTCCTCGGGGGCCCGGCGCCCCCCCTTTCATCTATCGGCGCAGCGCGCCGGTTTCGTTAGAATTCCTGGAATTCTTCTTCAAAGGGGATGAGCTGCTCCGGCTTCACCGGCTGGGCCGGCAGCTTGGGCTTCTCGGCGATGGCCGGCCGCTTCAGGGCGGGGCGTTTCAGCCAGCCTCCCCGGTCCAGGGCCGCCGGTTTGAGGCCGTTTCTGCCGCCGCCCACCAGGCGGGTGAGTTCCGCCACCACGCTTTTCATCTGTTCGGACTGGGCGTTCAGCTCCTCCGCGGCGCTGGCGCTCTCCTCGGCGTTGGCGGCCACCTGCTGGGTGACGCTGTTCATCTCGGTAACCGCCTTGTTGATCTGCTCCACCCCTTGGGCCTGCTCGCTGGAAGCCGCGGCGATCTCCGCCACCAGATCCTTCATCTTGCCGGAGGCGGCCGTCACCTCGTCGAAGGCGCTGGCAGTCTGCTGCATGAGGCCGGTGCTCTCCTGGATGCGGGTCACCGAGCCCTCGATGAGGTCGGCGGTGTTTTTGGCCGCCTCCGCCGCCCGCATGGCCAGGGCCCTGACTTCATCGGCCACCACCGCAAAGCCGGCCCCCGCCTCCCCGGCCCGGGCCGCCTCCACCGCGGCGTTCAGGGCCAGAAGATTGGTCTGGAAGGCGATCTCGTCGATGGTCTTGATGATCCGGGCCGTCTCCTCGCTGGCCCGGGAGACCTCCTGCATGGCGTGCCTGAGCCCCTGCATGGCCTGGCCGGCCTGCTCCACCACCCGGGCGGATTCCGCCATCAGGGTGTTGGCCTGGGTGGCGTTGTCGGCGTTCTGCCGAGTCATGGAGGCCATCTGCTCCAGGGAGGCGGAGGTCTCCTGGAGGGAGGCGGCCTGCTCGCTGGCCCCCTGGGCCAGGGACTGGCTGGCCCCGGCCACCTGGGCCGCGGCCGCGGCCACTTGCTCGGAGCCTTCCTTCAAGGCGCTCACCACCCGGGTAAGGGTGAGGGTGAGGTTGCGGGTGAGGAAGAAGCCCAGAAGCCCCGCCAGGAGCAGTCCCGCCAGCATGGCGGCGAAACTGAGGCCCTTCAGGGAGGCGGCCTCGCCCATGGCCTGCTGCACTTCCTGGGCCACATTGCGGGTGCCCGCCTCCACCAGCTTGTCCAATATCTGCATTGCGGCGCGCTGTTTCTCCAGGGCCGGGCCCAGAAGCTGTTCCTCCAATTGCCGGAAGGTGTCATTGGCCTCCTGGGCGATCTTCAGCATGGCCTCGAAGTGGCCGAAGGTGTCCTGCATGGCTGGCACCATCTGGCGCTCGTAGACCGCCTGGGCCTCAGCGCGCTGGCCCGCCGCCATGAGCTCCTTGATGCGCTTCACTGCGGCGTGAAACTGCCGGTGCGGCTCGGCGATGGCAGCCAGCTCCTGCTTCAGGTCGGCATTGTCGGTCTTGAAGGTGGGCAGCCATTTCCCCAGGCTGCAGGCGGTGTGGTCCTCCCCGCCGGTAAAGGTGCCCTGCTGGGTGAAGAGGAGCTGCAAGACCCTCTGCACCCAGAGATAGTGCCCTTTGGCGAAGCTCTCGATCTGCCGGATCAGTTCATCGGGATCGACAATGCCGAGCTGATCCACCTTGCGGGCCAGCTCCAGGGCTTTGGTATTCTCCTGGCGCCAGGCCTCCCAGGCCGGGGCCAGCTGACGCCAGAGCTCCGCCTCCTCCGGGGTCTTGGGGAGGCCGTCATAGGTCTTCCAGGCCTTGCCGTAGCGCTCCCGGCTGGCCTCGACGTTGCGGTACTGGCGCTGGCGCGTTTCCGTCGCCAGGCCGGGAAGGGCCAGGGTGCGCAGCGACCCCCGGATGCTTTCCGCTTCACCCCGTAGAATCAGGAGAGTTTCCGCTTTGGGAAGAGAGACTTCGCCCAGGGCCTTGACCTGCTCAGCGCCCCGGCCGGCGGTGTAATAGCCCACCCCGCCCACCACCAGGACCAGGAGCCCCATCACCCCGAAGGCCAGATAGAGTTTGGTGCCGAGCTTCAGGTTTTTCCACATAAGTCCGTTCCCCTTTGAGGTTTGGAAAGGTTTTTGCGCGACGCCACTCGCCGCAATCAATGCCGCCCCCGCCGCCGTCCGCGGCGGGAGGTTAGGCCGGGGAGGGCCGCCTCTGTTTCCGATCGGCCGCCCCTGGCTCAGGGGAGAGCTCCACGGCTAACGCGCCTCACAGCCGTTATCACTTTCCCGCCCAGCGGCCTGGTCTCCGGGCTCAGAGCCGGGGGGCGGAATGCTCCACCAGCTCCGCCCCTTCCAGGCGCATGCGGGCGATGAGGGCCAATTCCTTGACGATGGCCCGGAGCTGCTCGGACTGGGCCGAGAGCTCTTCCGCCGCCGCGGCGCTCTCCTGGGCGCTGGCCGCGGTCTCCTGGGTCACCCGGTTCATGTCCGCCACCGCCCGGGAGATCTGCTCCACCCCCTGGGCCTGCTCGCCGGAGGCGGCGGCGATCTCCGCCACCAGGTCCTTCACCTTGCCGGCCCGGCCCGTCACCTGGGAGAAGGCCTCCTGGGTCTGCCCCATGAGCTGGGCCCCCTGCTGCACCTGGCGCACCGTGCCTTCGATGAGGCCGGCGGTGTTTTTGGCCGCTTCCGCCGCCCGGATGGCCAGGGCCCTAACCTCGTCGGCCACCACCGCAAAGCCGGCCCCCGCCTCTCCGGCCCGGGCCGCCTCCACCGCGGCGTTCAGGGCCAGGAGATTGGTCTGGAAGGCGATCTCGTCAATGGTCTTGATGATCTTGGCGGTCTGCTGCCCGGCAGTGGTGACCTCCTGCATGCAGGCGGCCAGCTCCTGGATGGCCCGGTGGGCCTCTTCCACCACCCGGGTGGTCTCTGCCACCAGGGCGTCGGCCTCCCGGGCGTGCTCGGCATTGCCCCGGGTCATAGCGGCCATCTCCTCCAGGGAGGCGGAGGTCTCCTCCAGGGAGGCGGCCTGGGAGCTGGCGCCCTGGGCCAGACTCTGGGCCGTCTGAGAGACCTGGGCGGCGCCGCTCTGCACCTCCGCGGAGATCTGGGTGATCCCCTGCATCACCCCCAAAAGCCGTCCTAAACGCCTAAGGGGCACGATGAGCCAGACCAAAAGCAGCAAGATGACCGGGACGATGATGAGGAGCAGGCGGTTCCGGTGCTGGGCCACTTGCTCGGTTACATCGTTGACGTAAATGCCGGTGCCCACAATCCAGCCCCAGGGCTGGAAGGCTTTGACGTACGAGAGCTTGGGGACGATGCGGGTGGCGTCGTCTTTCCACTGCCACATGTAGGCCACGGTGCCCTCGCCCTTGGCCCGGCAGACCTCCACCATCTCCAGAAACAGGGCCTTGCCCTTGGGGTCCTTGAAGGAGCTCAGGTCCTTGCCCTCCAGGTCGGCCCGGAAGGGGTGCATCACCATGCGGGGGGCAAAGTCATTGATCCAGAAGTAGTCCTTGCCCTCGGGGCCGTAGCGCATGCTGCCCAGGCGTTTCCTGGCCCGAAGCATGGCCTCCTCCCGGCTGAACTCGCCTTTCTGGGTCCGCTCCTCATACTCCCGGAGGAGGCCGAGGGCGGAATCCACCATGTTCTTGATCTGGACTTCCTTTTCCCTGAAGACCATGTCCCGCATGGCCGGCAGGAGCACAAAAAAGATGAGGCCCAAAAAAGCGCCGATGATGAGCAGAAACTGGAGCAGGATCCGCTCCCGCAAGGTGAATTGCAGTCTGAACCGCCTCATGCCGGTTACCCCCTTATTCCGGTCCAGGGAAGGAGCTTCCGGTCTCCCCGACCCATCCTCCTGCGACCGTTATTCCTTCCTTAAGGACTTGTCTCTTCCTATCGGTCGGGTATTTCCCAAACTTCGGCCTCCCTTTGCCCCCTGTTTCCTCTCGGCAGCCTCCGTCCCCTTTCCCGTGCCTCCGTCCCCTTCCCGGTGCCCTTCCCCCCTCTCCCGCTGCCCTGATGCCCCCTAGCCCGCCAGGGAAAAGACGCCGCCCAGATCCAAGATCAGGCCCACCCGGCCGTCCCCCAGGATGGTGCCGCCGGCCAGCCCGGGGCGGTTCTGCAAGAGTTGCCCCAGGGATTTGATGACCACTTCCTGCTTGCCCAGGATCTCATCCACCAAAAAAGCCCGGCAGTGGCCTTCATGCTCCACCACCAGGATCAGGGCCTCCCAGGGATCGGGGACCGGCCCGGTGAGCCCCAGGAGGCGGTGCAGGCGCACCAGGGGCAGAAGCAGCTGGCGGACCCGGATGAGCTCGCCCTTGCCCTCCACGGTGAAGTAGTCCTCCCGGCTGGGCCTTAAGCTCTCCCTAACCGCCACCGTGGGGAGGATGTAGCGCTCGCTCGCCACCCTGACCACCAGACCGTCGATGATGGCCAAGGTGAGGGGCAGGCGCAGGGAGAAGCGGGTGCCCTCCCCGGGGCGGGAGTGGATGTCGATCTTGCCCCGAAGGCGCTCCACCGTCTGCTTCACCACGTCCATCCCCACTCCCCGGCCGGAGACCTCGGTGACCTGGGAGGCGGTGCTGAAACCGGGCTCGAAGATGAGGTGGTCGATCTGGGCGGGGGAAAGCTCGCCTGCCCCCACCAGGCCCCGCTCCCGGGCCTTGGCCAGGATGGCCGCCCGGTTGAGCCCCCGGCCGTCGTCCTCGATGTCCAGGATGACGCTGCCGCCCTTGTGGTAGGCCCGGAGCACCAGGCGTCCCTCTGGAGGCTTGCCCTGGGCCTGGCGCTCCTCGGGGGTCTCCAGGCCGTGGTCCACGGCGTTCCTCACCAGGTGCACCAGGGGGTCGTAGATGGCCTCCACCATGTTGCGGTCGATCTCGGTGTCCTCGCCTTCCAGGTGCAGGCTGACGAGCTTGCCGGTCTTGTGGGCCAGGTCCCGCACCAGACGGGTCATGCGCCTCAAGGTGGCGCCGATGGGCACCATGCGCAGGGACATGGAGATCTTCTGGAGCTCGGTGGTGATGCGGGCCATCTGGCCCAGATCCCGGACCAGCTTCTGGTCGGCGGCGGCCAACACCGCCGGGTTTTGCCGCACCTGGCTCTGGACGATGACCAGCTCGCCCATGAGGTCCACCAGGGTGTCCAGCTTGGCCAGGTCCACCTTGATGGCCGCAGGGGAGGCCGCCTCGGCTTTGACTTCCGAGAGTTGCTGCACCAGGGCCTGGGCCACTTTTTTGGGGGCCACCTTGCCCTGGTCCACCAGGATCTCCCCCAGGGGCCGGCCGGGCTCCTCCTGCCGCTGGCGTTCCAGGGCGGCCTCAAGCTCCTCAGGTCCCAGGTCTCCTTCCTGCACCAGAATCTCCCCCAGGCGGGGGGTGGGGGAGGGGGTGTCCGCCAAAGCGGCGATCCGGGCCGCCAGAGACGAGAGGTCAAAGACTTGCAAAGGCCGGGAGGCGGCCAGCGCTTCACTCAGGTCTGCCAGCATCTCCCGGAGCAGGTCCACCCCGAAGAGGATAGTATCCACCAGCTCCGGGGTCACCTTGAGGGTGCCGCTGCGCACCCGGTCCAGCAGGGATTCCAGTTCATGGCCCGCCGCCTGGATCTGGTCCAGGTTGAGGAAGCCGGCCACCCCCTTGATGGTGTGGAAGGGCCGGAAGATGGCGTTCACCGCCTCCAGGTCGTCGGGGTGCTGCTCCAGGTAGACCAAGCGGGTTTCGATGCCCTCCAGGTGCTCCCCGGCCTCGGTGAGGAAGTTGGCCACCAGCTCCGGGTCGTCAAAGGCCGGGGCGGGCGCAGGAGTTGCGGAGGCGGTCTCGCCTTCCTCGACCCCAGTGTCCGCAGCGGGCGGCTCGGTACCCATAACCCCGGCCAGGAGGCGGAGGTAGGCCTGCCAGTCTTCCGGGCAGGCCTGAGGCGAGCGGCCGGCGGCCAGCTGCTGGAGCAACGCCACGCCCTGGCCCAGGAGCTCCACTGCTTCCAGGGCGGCGGGAATCTCCTGCAGCACCAGGCGCTGGACGACCGTCAGGAGCTGGTCCACCACCGTCCCGGCATCCTCCGGGCCTTCTTCGGAGAGCCGGTCTTTGAGACCCTCCAACTCTTCCAGAAAGGCCCCCAGGGCGGGCAGATCGTCCGGGGAGAGCATGACCGCCTTCAGGGCCAGGCGGTTTAAGACCTCGTTCAGATCCATGCCGGGCTCGTGCGTCACGGGGAGCGCCTTTCCTCGGTTTTACGCTGCGGCCAGTTTGCGGAAGATGGCTTCGATCTTTTCCTGCAGGACCTCGGCGGTGAAGGGTTTGACCACATAATTGTTGACTCCCGCCTTCACCGCCTCCAGGACGTTTTCCTTGAGGCCCTCGGCGGTGACCATGAGCACCGGCACCTGGGCGGTGGCCGGATTTTTGCGGATGTGTTGCAAAAGCTCCAGGCCGGTCATGTTGGGCATGTTCCAGTCCGTGACCACGAGACCGACCTTTTCGGTCTTGAGGATGTGCAGGGCGGCGGCGCCGTCCTCCGCCTCCACGATGTCCTCAAAGCCGATCTGCTTGAGGATGTTGCGCACGATCTTGCGCATGGTGGCGAAGTCATCCGCCACCAGCACCTTGATGGAGAAATCAATGCATGAGCTCATCGTCACGCCTCCTGACCCCTCACGCTCCGGTCTGGTTCCCTTTTCGACCGGCCGCCCGGTTTTCTTTAACCGGAAAGACGCCCGGCGGAGTTTTCGAGAGAGCCCGGCGCCCTCTTGCTTTTTAGGGGAGGTGTGCTAAGACTGGCAGGCATGGAGAGGCATGACTTCACGGGGCGGCTGGCCTGGCTCCGGTCCCAGCTGGCGGCCCGGGACCTGGAGGCCCATCTGGTTTCCGGGCCGGAGAACCGCCGGTATCTCTCCGGCTTCACGGCCACGGACGAACTGCTCACCGAAACCTCCGGCTATCTCCTGATCACCCGGGAGCACGCCTTTTTGCTGACGGATTTCCGCTACCGGGAGTGGGCCCTGGCGGAAGCGGTGGGCTGGCAGGTGGTGATTTACCAGAAGAGTCTGGGAGAGACCCTGGCGGAGGTCCTGGCCGAGGAGGGCATCCGGCGCCTGGGGTTTGAGCCGGCCTATCTCAGCGTGCGCCAGTACGAGCGCCTGACCCAGGCGGCGGCCCAGGCGGGTCTGAAAGTGGAGTGGCTCCCCCAAGAGAGCCTGGTGGAGCAGGCCAGGGAAATCAAAGAGCCGGCGGAGGTGGCGGCCATCCGGGAGGCCCTGCGCCTCACGGAGGGGGTGCTGACGGAGGTGGCCGGACTGCTGGCTCCGGGCCTCACCGAGGGCCAGGTGGCCTGGGAGATCGAGAAGCGCCTGCGGGAGGCCGGCGCCGAGGGCCTGGCTTTTGCGCCCATTGTGGCTGCGGGGAAAAACAGCGCCCGGCCCCATCACCGGCCCGGGGACACGCCCTTGAGGCCCGGGGAGCCCATCATCATCGATCTGGGCTGCCGGGTGGCGGGCTACTGCTCGGACCTCACCCGCACCTTCATCTTGGGGGAGCCCACCCCCCGATTCCGGGAGATTTACGATCTGGTGCGCCGGGCCCAGCGGCGGGCCGAGGCGGGCTTGCGGGCGGGCTTGACAAGTGATGCCGCGGACGCCTTAGGCCGGGAGGTCATCCGCCAGGCGGGCTATGGCGAGTTCTTCGGCCATTCCCTGGGGCACGGGGTGGGCCTGGCGGTGCACGAGGCCCCCAGCCTCAGTCCCCACGCCGACCGGGCCACGGTGTTGAAGGCCGGGAGTGTGGTTACGGTGGAGCCGGGGATCTACCTCCCCGAGTGGGGGGGTGTGCGCCTGGAGAACCTTGTTATCCTCCATGACACCCACGCCGAGGTGCTGACCCGGATGGGATATTACGAGTGGTAGGCGAGGGGGGCCGGGGAGCGGCGGCTTTACCGTCCTCCCTTAAGGGGTGGGGGGAGAGGGCTTGGGAGAGGGGGCAGGGGTCCGCGACCCCTGGCCCCCTCTCCCAAGAGCCGTTTCCCATCACCCCTCAGGCCGCAGCGGGCGGGGTGAGGTGGATGTAGGTGCACAGCCCCTTGGCGATGAGGCGCACCCCCTGGCGCACCTCCACCTCCCCCAGGGACAGGGTGCGGCCCCGCTTGCTGATGTGGGCTCTCGCCTCGATGCGGCCTTCCTGCACCGGGGCCAGGAAGTTGATCTTCATCTCCACGGTGCTGATCATCTCCCCGGGGGGCACCAGGCTGAAGAGGGCGTAGGCCACGGCTTCGTCGGCCAGGGCGGCGATGACCCCGCCCTGCAAAAAGCCCTGGGAGTTGTGGAACTCCCGGCGGATGGGCAGCACAAAACGGGCAAAGCCCTCCCCCAGTTCCGGCACTTCCACGCCCATATACTGCACAAAAGGATTGTGGGCCAGACGGTCCCGGAGCTCGGCTTCGATCTCCGGGGCCAGCGGCTTGACGGCGCTCATGCCCCTGTCCCCCTCGCCTGCGGTCCTGTCACCCATGGTTTCACGATGGGATGGTAAAAAGTTTGCCAAGAGGAGCTGGAGGAGGGGTGCCTCCCCCGACCTCCCCAAGCCCCATCTCCCGCATCCTCGTAACTGGTTGGGGGAGTGGGTCTAAGAGAGGGATAGGGATTCGCCATCCCTGGTCCCCCCTCCCAATCAGTCTCATGATACCATGGGGCCGTTGCAATTGTCTGCCCGCACTCCTACAATTTCAGGGAGAGGGAGGGGAAGGGGCGGCTTAATCTCTGGAACCCTGGAAAGCCGGGAAAAAGCGCCGCCGAGGGTCCCGCTCCTATGATTCTGTCCGGAGGAGAAAAATAATGAAGATTGCTGTGAGCGGTAAGGGAGGCGTGGGCAAGACCACCTTGGCCGCTTTGTTGATCAAGTTTTTCCGGGACCAGGGCAAAAAAGTCCTGGCGGTGGATGCCGACCCTGACGCCAACCTGGCCCTGGCCCTGGGGGTGCCGGACCCCGACAACATCCGCCCCATCAGCGACATGAAGGACCTGGTGGCGGAGCGCACCGAATCCGAACCCGGCAAAATGGGCGGCTTTTTCAAGATGAACCCCAAGGTGGACGACATCCCGGACAAGTTCTCCCGCAACCTCAACGGCATCAAGCTCATCGTCATGGGCACGGTGAAAAAAGGAGGGAGCGGCTGTGTCTGCCCGGAGAGCGTGCTCCTCAAGGCCCTCATGACCAACATCGTGCTTTTCCGGGATGAGGTGGTGGTCATGGATATGGAGGCGGGCATTGAGCACTTGGGCCGGGCCACCACCCGGGGGGTGGACCGCCTCATCGTGGTGGTGGAGCCGGGCCGGCGCAGCATCGAGACCGCCCAGCATGTGCGCCGCCTGGCGGAGGACCTGGGGCTCACCAAGGTGGCGGTGGTGGGGAACAAGATCCGGGGCCCGGAAGATGAGGAGTTCCTGCGCCAGAACCTTCCGGACTTGCCCATCCTGGGCTTTCTCCCCTATGACCCCAAAGTCATCGAGGCCGACCTGCAGGGCAAGCCGCCTTATGAGCTGAGCCCGGAGCTCATGGCCGCCGCCCAGAAGATCGCCGAAAAGCTGCTGCAGGGGTAAACTGACGGGAGAGAGGCGGGCCTGTCCACCTCTCTCTTTTTCTTTTGCCGCCGCCGGAGGCAAGATTTCCTCAGCTCCGTCACCGTGAATTCATGGCCGTGACCCCACCCTCCTTACGGCTCAAGCTCCTGGTCATTGGGGTTCTCTATTTTGCCGAGGGCCTGCCTTACGGCTTTGTGGTGACGGCCCTGTCCTTTTATCTCCGGGGCCAGGGGGTGCCCCTGGAGCAGATCGGCTTGGTGAGCCTCCTGGGCCTGGCCTGGAGCTTCAAGTTTCTCTGGAGCCCCCTAGTGGACCGCTATGGGATCCGGGCCGCCTGGCTGGTGCCGGCCCAGGGGGTGATGGTTCTCTGCTTTTTGGGCCTGGCGCATCTGAGCCCGGGGCCGGTCAGCCCCCTCTTTTTTGTCCTGGTGGGCCTGCTGTGCCTGGCTTCGGCCACCCAGGACCTGGCCGCAGACGCCTATGCGGTGGACATCCTGGAAGCGGCGGAGCTGGGCCTGGCCAACGGGGTGCGTAACGGCGCCTACCGGGTGGGGTCCCTGGCCGCAGGCTCCGGACTCCTGATCCTCAGTGACCGGGTGGGCTGGCAGCCGGCCTTCGTAGGCGCCGGAGTGATGATGGGGGTGCTGGCCCTCACGGTGCTGGTGGCCCCGCCCTTCCGCCTGCCCCGGGCCGGCCGGGGTGCGACCCGGCCCGGCGGTTTTGGGCTGGTGCGGGAGGCGGTGCGGGGCTTGCGGGGGCTGCCCTCTTTCGGCGCCATCATCCTTTTCACCCTCACTTTTAAGGCCGGGGATGCCCTCATGGCCACCATGGTGAGCCCCTTCTGGCGGGACCAGGGCTTCTCCGGCACGGAGTTCGGGGTGGTCTCCGGCCTGCTGGGCTCGCTGGCCACCATTGTGGGGGGGCTTCTGGGCGGGGCCCTCACCAGCCGCTGGGGTATCGGCACCGCCCTGTGGAGCATGGGGCTCCTGCAGGCCGTCTCCAATCTGGGCTACTTTGCGGCGGCCCTGCCGGGGATGGGCCGGCGGGTGCTGCTCAGCCTGCCCCTGCCCTTCGGCGGGGAGGTGCCCATCTACCCCATTTATCTGGCCTCCCAGGGGGAGAGCCTCACTGGCGGCATGGGCTCCGCGGCCTTCATGGCCTTTCTCATGTGCCTGTGCGACAAGCGTTTCAGCGCCATGCACTATGCCTTCTTCGCCATGCTCTTCAGCTTCGGGGCCCGCATCTTCGGGTATTTGGGAGGACTTCTGGCCGCGGCTTTGGGGTATCCCACCTTCTTTTTGGTGAGCTTCCTGGCGGCCATGCCCGCCTTTATGCTCCTGCCCTGGATTCTGCCGGTGGTGCGGGAGCGGGAGGGGAGGGGACCTCATGAGTGACAAGGCCGGCGCGGGGAGGAAGGAGCGGGGAGAAGCGCCTCCCTTGCCGCTCCGCCTCCTCCTCACCGGGCCGCCCCAAGTAGGGAAGACCACCGTGGCCCGGCGGGTGGCGGAGCTCTTCCCCGGCCGGGTAGGGGGCTTCTATACCCAGGAAGTGCGGGAACACGGAGTGCGCCGGGGCTTTGAGGTCATTACCCTGGACGGCCGCCGGGGCTGGCTGGCCCGGGTG
Source organism: Desulfobaccales bacterium (assembly GCA_037481655.1). NCBI lineage: Bacteria > Pseudomonadati > Thermodesulfobacteriota > Desulfobaccia > Desulfobaccales > Desulfobaccales bacterium. The sequence continues at coordinate 235,201 of JBBFLF010000001.1, forward strand.
GATTTCCCGGGACCCCACCGGGTAGGGAAGTACGGGGTGGATGTGGCCGGCTTTGAGGCCGTGGCGCTGCCCGCCATGCAGGCCCACCCCGGGCTGGAGCTGGTCATCATTGACGAAGTGGGGAAGATGGAGTGCTTCTCCCGCCGCTTCATTGCGGCCCTGGAGGAACTCTGGCGGGCGCCGGTGGCGCTGGTGGCCACCGTGGCCCTGAAGGGCGGGGGCTATATCCAGGAGCTCAAGGCCCGGCCGGAGGCCAGGATCATCCAGGTCACCCCTGCCAACCGGGAGCGGCTGCCGGCGGAGATCGTGGCCCTCCTGCGGTCAAAAGCTAGCGTGGACTGACCCCGCCAACTGCCGGCGGTTGCTTTTTCCGGAGGTTTGCCTACAATTTTAGCCGGAGGGGAATCAAGGGAGAGCCGACCGCCTTAATGCCCCCCCACACAAGGAGCTAAGACTTCCCACCGACGGGGAAGTTTATCCACGTATGGCCACAACCACCTGGATGGAAGTGCGTTTTCTGGTGCCCGCCCGCATGCAGGAGGAGGCGGCCCTGTTCCTCACCGAATTCAGCGGCCGGGGGGTGATCCTGGAGGACCGGGAAGACGGCGGGGTCCTCATCCGGGCCTTCTTTCCGGCGGAGGAATTCGGGGCCTGGCAGCGGCAGGAACTGCAAAGCTACCTGGACCGCCTGGTCAGCCACGGGCTTTTCCCGGTGGGGCTGGAGATCCGGGAGGCCGCCGAGGAGGATTGGGCCGTGGCCTGGAAGGAGCACTTCAAGCCCCTGAAGGTCACGCCTCGCCTCACCATCCGGCCGCCCTGGGAGGACTACCAGGCGGCAGCCGGGGAGACGGTGATCACCATCTATCCCGCCATGGCCTTCGGCACCGGCCGCCACCCCAGCACGGTGCTCTGCCTGGAGGCGTTGGAGGCGCTTTTGGAGGAGGAGACCCTGCCCGCGGGCACAGGGCAGTATCAGGTGCTGGATGTGGGCACAGGCAGCGGCATCCTGGCCTTGGCCGCGGCCCGGCGGGGCTACCGGGTCTGGGCCATTGACGTGGACCCCGAGGCGGTGGCCGCGGCCCTGGAAAACGTCCGCCTCAATGCCCTGGAGGAGCTCATCTGGGTGGATGACACGCCCCTGGCCCTGCTTCGGCACCAGTTTCCCCTCATTTTGGCCAACCTCACCGCCCAGGACCTGCTGCACCATGCCGAATCGCTGGCGGCCCGGCTGCTCTCCGGGGGGGCCCTCATTATCTCCGGCTTCCTTACCGAGGATGTGCCGGCGCTTATCCGGCGGTTTCTCCCTTTAGGGCTGAAGGAGGGCGCCCGCCAGGTGCGGGAGGACTGGGTGGCCCTGACCCTGCGCCGGCCGTGAGGGAGTGCAGGGGGAGGCACCTGGCAGGAGGAGCTTATTGCCTGGTGAGGCAAAGCCGCCGTCATGACCGGCACCCGCTGGTTCTTTGCTCCCCCGCAGGCCTGGGAGAGCGACACGGTGCTCTTGAGCCCCGAGGAGAGCCGCCATCTCGCCCGGGTGCTCCGGCTGCCCATCGGGGCGGAGGTGGTGGTCACCGACGGCGCCGGCCGGGCGGCCAAGGCCCGGGTGGCGGGGCAGGAGCGGGACCGGGTGCGCCTGCAACTGGTGGCGGAGTATTCCGCCCGGACCGAATCGCCCCTGGCCCTTACCCTGGCGGTGGGCCAGGCCAAGGGTGAGGCCCTGGACCGGGTGGTGGAGTTGGCCACGGAGCTGGGGGCTTGGGAGCTGGTGGCCTTTGCCTCCCGCTACGCGGAGGCCCTTCCCCCGGAGCGCCAGGCCCGCCGTCTGGCCCGCTGGGAACGGCTGGCCCGGGAGGCCCTGAAGCTCTGCCGCCGGGCCCGCCTGCCCCGGCTGGCGGTGAGCGACTTTGAGTCTCTGCTGACCCGGCCTGAGGAGGTCAGGATTCTGTTTTATGAAGAGGAAAGAGGGGGCCTGAGGCCGGTAGGATTGCCCCCCCGGCCCGCCGGGGTGCTCCTCATCATCGGCCCGGAAGGCGGCTTTGCCCCGGAAGAGGTCAATCTGGCCCGGGAGGCGGGCCTGGTGGTGGCCGGCTTGGGGCCCCGGCGCCTCAGGGTGGAGACCGCGGCCGCCGCCGCCCTGGGGCTGGCCCAGTTTCTCTGGGGCGATCTGACATGACCGGAACCTTGCCCTACCTGGATCTGCGCACCCACCTCATGGCGCGCTTTGGCCGCCGGGTGCAGAAGATCGCCCTGGACGCCGGCTTCACCTGCCCCAACCGGGACGGCACCGTGGGGGTGGGGGGGTGCCTCTACTGCAACGCCCGGGGCTCCGGCACCGGCGCTTTCAGCCGGGGGCAAAGCCTTACCGCCCAGCTTCAGGCCGCGGCCTTAGGCCTCACCCGGCGCTACGGCCCCTGCGCCTTCATCGCCTATTTCCAGGGCTTCACCAACACCTACGCTCCGGTGGCGCGCCTTAAGGCCCTCTATGACGAGGCCCTGGCCTTTCCCGGGGTAGTGGGCCTGAGTGTGGGCACCCGGCCGGACTGCGTGCCCGACGAGGTGCTTGAGCTTTTGGCCGGCTATGCCGATAAGCATCTGGTGTGGCTGGAGCTGGGCCTGCAGTCGGCCCACGACGCCACGCTAAGGCGCCTCAGCCGGGGCCATGACGTGGCCTGTTTCGCCGACGCGGTGCGCCGCGCCGCCGCCCACGGCCTGGAAGTGGTGGCCCACGTGATTCTGGGGCTTCCCGGGGAGGGCCGGGAGGAGATGCTGGCCACGGCCCGGTTCCTGGGCGGGCTCCCCCTCCAGGGCGTCAAGCTGCACCTGCTGTACGTGGTGGCCGGCTCCGGGCTGGCCCGGCTGTATGAGGCCGGGGACTACACGCCCCTGAGCGAGGAGGAGTTCGTCTCTCTGGCGGTGGATTTCCTGGAGGAGCTCCCTCCGCATCTGGTCATCCATCGCCTCACCGGCGACCCGCATCCCGAGGAGCTTCTGGCCCCGGCCTGGTGCCGGGACAAAAACCGGGTGCTCGCCCACCTCCGGGAGGAATTTGCCCGGCGGGGCAGCCGCCAGGGCGGCCGTTGGACCCAGGGCGGGAAGGAAGTCGGACAATCCCTGCCCGGTTGGGCCGGTCACCTTCACCTCTCCGGGATGGAGCCTGCATGATTCCGCCTCCCTCTGCCGCTTCTCTCCGCCGGACCCGGCTGGTGTGGCTGGGGGCCGGGGCTCTGGTGACCGCCGGGATGGTCGGGCTGTCCCTGTGGTATTGGTGGGACCTGCTCGTGGAGGTCACTCACACACTGTGCGACCGGGAGCGCCTGCAGGAGTGCCTTAAGGCCGCGGGGCCCTGGGGTCCTTTGCTCTTTATCGTTGTGCAGGCCCTGCAGGTGGTCCTGGCCCCCATTCCGGGGGAGGCCACCGGTTTTTTGGGCGGCTTTCTTTTCGGCGTGCCCCTGGGGTTTATCTACTCCACCATCGGGCTGACCATTGGCTCGGTCCTGGCGTTCCTCGCCGGCCATTGGCTGGAGCAGCGCCTGGTGGTGAAGATCGTCAGCCCCGAGACCATGCGGCGCTTCGACTTTTTCATGGATCACCAGGGCGCCCTGGTGGCCTTTTTCCTCTTTCTCTTCCCGGGCTTTCCCAAGGACTCCCTCTGCTTCATCCTGGGGCTGAGTCCCATGTCTCTGAAACTCTTTGTAATTCTGGTTTTCTTCGGCCGCATGCCCGGCACCCTGATGCTCACTTTGCAAGGGGCCAAGGTCTATGAAGGGGAGTATCTCCTGTTTGCTCTCATCCTGGGCTGCTGCCTGGTGGTAGGGGGACTGATGTATTACTACCGGGAGACCGTCTACGACTGGATTCGCCGCCTGGAAGCGCAAAATCATCGGCGTCGCCAAAACGCTGCGGCAGCCGGATCGACGGCTCCCGATGGTTCGGGGGAACCATGAAGGACTGCGTCCCTGGGCAATCGGGTCACGACCAAAACTCCGCTCTTTGAGCCCAGATAACAGGCATGAAATAAGCCTTACCGGGCTTCGACTCACATCCCCCCCAAGGAGGTAACCGATGCCGCCCCGCTTCGGCGAGCTCATGGAGATGGCCACCCGCTTCCGGCCGGCCCGCATTCTCATGACCGCGGTGGAACTGGGCCTCTTTGACCATCTGGAGGAACCCCGCACTCCCAAAGACCTGGCCGGTGTGGTGGGGGCCGACCCCCGGGCTTTGGAGATCCTCCTGAACGCCCTCACCGCTATGGGGGTGGTGCGCAAATCCGAGGGGACCTTCCAGAATGGCGAGGCAGCCTCCGCCTTCCTGGTTCACGGCACGGACAACTACCGGGGGGCCATCATCCGCCACCTCAGCCACACCTGGCACGGCTGGACGGAACTCACCGACACCGTGATGAGGGGGCGGGCCCCGGAGGTGAAGGCGGAAAAATGGCTGGACCGCCACCCCGTCCGGGAAGAGGTCTGGGTGCGGGACTTCATCTGGGGCATGCACGCCTTGGCCCGGGACCTGGCCCCAGAGGTGGCGGCCAGGCTGGATTTCACCGGGGTGCGCCGGCTCCTGGATCTGGGGGGCGGCCCCGGCACTTATGCCATCACCTTCGCCCAGGCGGCCCCGGAGATCACCGCAGTGGTTTTTGATCTGCCCGGCCCCTGCGAGATCGCTCGGGAAAACATCGCCCGCCATGGCTTAAGCCACCGGGTCACGGTGCTGCCTGGCAACTTCCTCACCGATGACATCGGGCGGGACTATGACTTCATTTGGATCTCCCACATCCTGCACAGTCACAGCGAGGTCCAATGCCGGGGGCTCCTGGCCAAGGCGGTGGCGGCCCTCAATCCCGGTGGCACCCTGGCGGTGCAGGACTTCTTCCTGAACGACGACGGCTACACCCCGGCGGAGGCGGCCTTCTTTTCGGTGCACATGCTGGCGGTGACCCCGGAGGGCCGCTCCTACCGTTACCGGGAGGTGATGGAGTGGCTGACCGCCCTGGGTCTTTCCGCCCCGGAGCATGTCGCCACCAGCCCCCAGACCTCGGTGGTCCTGGCCCGGAAGCCCTGAAGGGTCGGGGAAGGACGGCCTGGCGGGGCTTTCGCGGCCGACCTGGGGGCTGTCCGAACCGGAGGGGTGAAATTGCGGCCCCTGCCGGGCTGGCATATAATGGAAGCATGGCCAACGCGCCTGTAGCTCAGGTGGACAGAGCAACGGACTTCTAATCCGTGGGTCGCAGGTTCGAATCCTGCCAGGCGCGCCAGGAAAATCAAGGTCTTAGGTTATTCCCCCTCAAATCATTTATGCCAGGGATAACCAAGGGATAACCTGAATGCAGAAGGACACGGGGCGGGTTGGAATGTTTCCTTGTGAAAACATGGGATCTTAGGTTCTGGCTTTCGCCATCCATCTAAAAGCCGCAGGGATTCGGATAACGCCGAGGTCGTCCAAACCCCGAGGTGCTGGGCCGAGTCAGACCCGTAATACGTATGCAATGCCAGAATAGAAAAACCGGGGGATGGGACTCCTACCCCCCCGGCTAAAGATGCTAGGGCCGGAAAATTTTTAAAATTCTTTAAGGCAATGAGCATATTAAATAATGTTATTTCTTATAATTTTGGGTAATCGTTAAGCAAGGAGAAAATAAATATTAATGGCTTTAAAGTATTGATAAAAATGTCACAAACAGAAGCCGATGCCAGAATGGTGATTGACCAGCTTCTCAAGGAGGCTGGCTGGGATATTTTCAACAAATCCCAGGTTTCTACAGAGGAAGCTGCCGCCGATGGTCGCGCTGATTATCTCCTTAAAAACTCTCGAACCCAACCCTTAGCAGTCATTGAGGCCAAGCGATTCACTGTCGACCCATACAGCGCTAAAATACAGGCTAAGGAATATGCCCAGGCTTTAAATGCCCCATTTGTCTTCCTAAGCAACGGGGAGCAGCACTATTTTTGGGATTATGCTGACGGCGACGCTCGTCCCATCTTAGGATTTCCCTCTCCCGCTGATCTAGAACGTAGGGCGAATCTCAAAGTCCATCGCTTCGGCTCTCTGGAAGAGTCTTTAAGGCGCATCCCTCTTCCCAAGACAATCCGTTTCAAAGGCGAAGATATAACGGTTCGCCCTTATCAAAAACAATGCCTGCAGAAAGCAGATGAGGCTTTGATAGCCGGCCGCCGCCGGATGCTTTTCGAAATGGCCACCGGGACCGGCAAAACCCTGACCATCGCCATGCTCATCAAGCGTTGGTTTCAGGCCGCGGTTATCTCCCGGGTGCTCTTTCTGGCTGACCGCATTGAGCTAGCCAAGCAGGCCAAAGAAACCTTTGACGATTACCTGCGAGATTGGCCTTCTACGCTTCTTTACGGCGGCAGGCGTAGCCTGGAAGGGCAGATCGTGGTGGGCACCTTGGATACCATCGCCAGCCAATTAGGGCCCGGCGGATTCGGCCACGCCTATTTCGACCTGGTCATCACCGATGAATGCCATCGCTCCATCTATAATACCCACCGGGCCACCCTAGGGCATTTCGATGCCATCCACATCGGCCTCACCGCCACTCCTAATCCCGGAGAGCTAAGGTGGGTGAGCGAACATGAACGCCAGCTGGTTAAAAACACCTATATGTTTTTTGATTGCTGGAACAGCGCCACCCAAGAAGGCACGCCCACCTTCTCCTATCCTATTCAGCAAGCCATTCAGGAAGGCTACTTGGCCAACTATAAAATTTACCTGGCAGAAACCCGGCTGACCTTTGAAGGAGCCGTATGGGAGGATGAAGAAATAGTTTTTGGTGATTGGGGGCGCACTGCTGAATCTGAGGATAGACTTAAGCTTATTATTGAAGAATATTTCCGAGTTGAAGAAGAACGCTCTCAAGAACGTCCTCGCAAGACCATTGTCTTTGCCGTTTCGGAGAAGCAGGCGATAATCCTGGAGCGCCTTTTCAACAAATACTTGCCGGATGACGCCTGCCTGCGTATCGCCCGCCAGATTAACCGCTCTCCCGGCCAAGTCAGGCAGGAGTTCGCCCAGAAAATCACCTGCTATTCCAACAACGGCAATCCCAAACCCATCATCGACCGCTTCAAATACGACCCTTTGCCTATCGTGGCCGTCTCGGTGGACATGCTGGACACCGGCTACGATCATAAGGAAGTAGAGAATCTGGTTATGCTGCGCCCCACCCGGTCGGCCATCAAGTATGCTCAGATGCGGGGCCGTGGCAGTCGTCTCTGTCCTCGCATCGGCAAGACCGAGTTTTTGATTTACGATTTCGTGGGGAATTCCACAATCTTCAATGACCCTGGCGAACCTCATCACCGCCCTAAAGAGGTGGGCCGTCGCCCCGCTCCTCAGCCGCCTGGAGAACCCGGCCCTGGTCCAGAACCTGTCCCCCCGCCAGAGCCGCCGCCACCACCTCCCCGGGAGTTTATACAAATTCCGGAGGGTTCCCTCGAGGACGAATTCCGCCGTCGGGAGACTATCATCGTCGGGCCCGAAGGACTGGCCATTGACCGCAAAACCTATCGGGACAAGTTCACCGCCAAGGTGATAGAATTACAGCGCACCGACCCCGTGGTCCAAAAAATATTTGCCGGGCAGGAGGTCACCGAGGAGGAATGGGAAGCCCTGGCCCGGAAGCTGGATTCCCCGGAATTTTACTTCAAAGAAGAAAACTTGCGCCGGGCCTTTGAACAACCCACCGGTTCCCTCACCGACTTCATCCGGGCAGCCTTGGGGGTTTACCGTTTCCCCACCCGGGAAGAGCGCATCAAGAAGGTATTCCACACCTGGCTGGCGGAGCACTCTGATGCCCTCCACCCTGAACAGGCCCAGATGCTGCGTCTTCTGGAGGCTCGAGTATTAGCCGGCGACAAAATCGAGATGCCTCTGTTCAGCCGGCCACCTTTCTCTCTCTGGGGGGGCCGAGCTCGCATGGAAAAGCTTTTCGGCAGGGAAGGCCTTGTAAAAATCGTGGAAGAACTGAACACCCTCCTGGCAGCATAATTGGGAAGTCATGGATTCCGGCGAACTGCAAAACACCCTGAAACGGCTGTGCAAGGTGATGTGGGAAGCCAATGTCACCAACCCCATCACCTATGTGACCCAGGTCTCTTATCTCCTCTTTCTCAAGATGCTGGAGGAGATGGACGCCGACCGCCAAATAAGCGGCAACGATAACCACCGTAGCCTCTTTGGCATTTTCAAAGTTGACGGGGAGGAGATTGACTTCCAGCCTCTGCGCTGGAGCGTGCTCACTTCCGATCCCGACAATGAGCGCATGCTGCGCACTCTGCGGGACACCCTGCCCAAGTTGGCGCGGCATCCGTGGCTCTCCCAGGGGGCTCGGGCAATTTTTCAAAACGCAACGGTGGTGATCCCCGATGGCGCCACCCTGCGTAAGGCCGTGGACATCATCGCCCCCATCAATTTCCTGGCCGAAGACGCTGATGTTAAGGGAGACCTCTTTGAGCTTCTGGCCAACGACCTGGGCAGCCAGAAAAAAGCCGCCCAGTTCCGCACTCCCCGCCATCTCATCCGGGTGATCACCGCCATGGTGGACCCCAAAATCGGCGAAACCGTGTGCGACCCTGCTTGCGGCACCGGTGGCTTTCTCATCGCCGCCTATGAGCATATCCTGCTGGCCAACACCAGCCCCGAGTTTATCCGGGAGAAAATCAGCCCCTACGGCACCCCGGTGCAAGTGGGCCTCGGCGACCGCCTCAGCCGGGAGCAGTGGGAGTTTCTCCAGAAAGGCACCTTTCACGGCTTTGACGGCGACCAGGACATCTTGCGCCTAGCCGCCATGAATGCCGTGCTGCACCACTTTGACCACTCTCCCCTAATTTGCCGGGACTCCATCTGCGGGAGTGAAGACCGCTGGGATGAAGTGCAGTTTGACGTAATCCTCACCAACCCGCCCTTCTCCGGGGCCCGGGGCGACGCCAAGCGCTCCCTCCGCATAGAAAAGGGGGATAAATATGTCCTATTTCTGGCCTATGCCCTACGCTCACTCCGTCCCGGCGGCCGCTGCGGCATCATCTTTCCCAACGGCATGCTCTTCGGCGACACTACCAGCCATCTTGAGGTGAAGCGCCGTCTTCTCCAGGAATTCGACCTCCAGGCGGTGGTGCTCCTCCCCAAAGGCATGTTTGAGCCTTACACCCCCAACCCCACCTGCTTTTTCGTCTTTCAAAATACCGGCCGGCCCACAGAGAATGTGTGGTTTTATCGGGTGGAAGGGGACGGCTCCTCCCTGAAAAAGGCCAGGAAATTCGGGCCTCAGTTTAGAAACGACCTGCCGGATCTCCTGGCCAAATGGCCCACCCGGGCGACGGAGGAGGGCCGGGCCTGGCTGGTGCCCGCTGAGCTCATCCGGGAGAAGAACTACAACATGACCCTGTCTGGCTTGGGTTTGGTAGCCCCGGAGAAGGTGGAGCATCCGGAGCCGGAGGAAATCCTGGAGTCCGTGGCTTTGAAAGAGGAGAGAATCCTCGACCTCATCCAGGAGATGCGGGAGCTTTTACGGGAGGGCAACAACAGTGGAACGCTATGATTTGCCCGAGAGGTGGGAATGGAAGAAAATCGGAGAGATTGCTAAAGTTGTTTCCGGATCAACGCCTAAGACAAACGTAGCTGAATATTGGAATGGGAATATTTTATGGGCAACCCCGAAAGATCTGGGAAAGCTAAATAGTATTACAATTGATAATACAGAAAGGACTATTACTGAACTTGGATTAAATAGTTGTTCTGCTCAAATATTACCGCCTGGTTCGGTTCTTTTAACTTCAAGAGCGCCTATTGGACATCTGGCAATCAATACGAAGCCTATGTGCACTAATCAAGGATTTAAAAATCTTATACCAGGGCCAGAAATTTATAATAGATATTTATATTGGGTTTTAAAATTTTCGGTAAGGGATTTACAACATATCGGTAGAGGCGGAACATTCGAAGAAATATCAAAATCAATGGTTGAATCCTTTGAAATCCCCCTCCCCCCCTTGGCCGAGCAAAAGCGCATCGTGGCCCGGATCGAGGAGTTGACCCGCCGCGTGGAGGAAATGCGCCGCCTAAGGCGGGAGACAATCGAAAATATTACCTATTTTCTTGACTCCAGCATTTCCCGGATATTTCGGGCAAATGGAGGATGGCAGGAAACTACATTAGGCAAGGTTCTCACCCTTGTTCAGTACGGCCTTTCTTCAAAACTAACCACAGAACCCCATGGTTATCCGGTGATAAGGATGGGAAATATAAAAGACGGACGGGTCGTCACTGATGATTTAAAATACTTAGATATTCCGACCTCTGAAGCTTCGAAATATATTCTAAAAAAAGGGGATATTCTTATTAACCGCACCAATAGCGCAGAGTTAGTTGGTAAAGCAGGGCTCTTTCAAGAAGATGGAAAGTACCTATTTGCTTCATATCTCATACGGCTTAGAGTTAATCCTGAAGCTGTCGCTCCTGCTTTTATCAATTATTACATTAATTCTCCAGATGGACAGGCCTTTTTAAAGACACAAGGAAAAGATGCCATCGGGCAGACCAATATAAACGCCAAACAGATTCGCCAAATGCCGGTGAGCCTGCCGCCGCTGGATGAACAGCGAAGGCTGGTGCAATACCTCGACTACCTTCAACAGAAGGCTAACGGGCTGAAACAACTGCAAGCCGAAACCGAGGCGGAGCTGGCCGCCTTCACCCCTGCCCTTTTAGCCAAGGCCTTCCGTGGGGAGTTGTAGTTATAATTTTGATTATATTAATTATATGAAATAATTATAGGAAAGAGATGAAAATGCCTCGATATAAAAAGTTATCGGTAGGTGTTATAAATATAAAAATTCATCCCCATGCTCCCATGCTTTATAAAAATTTATTAGAAGATATTTTTAATTTTAGAGAAAAGGTTAAATTAAGAGGTTCTGATTGGGGAACGCCAGGTCATATATTTTACAATAATTCGGATAATAACTTAATTAAGGGGTTTTTTTATAAATATACTAATATTAGTCCTACACAACCATGGCTAAGCCTTATAGATTATGAACCAATTTATAATGAAAATGGCGAATCTATTCCTCAAATACCTGATTATTTAAAGCCAAACCTTAAATTTATTCATTTCATATTTTCTATATATAAACATAGATTATTCTTTGATGCAGACGCTATATCCCCTCTTATTATGGGAAAATTATTAAAGGGGCTATTTCAAGATCGTAAAATTATTGATAAATATGGAGATGTTGATGTAATAGTTCAATCATCAGCTGACGCCATTGAAAAGATACTCAGTATTCCATCTATAACAAAATTAGAGATATCCATAACAAAACTTAATCCAGATGAGTTAAGTGGTTTAAAAAAAGAAATTTATAAAAGATTAGAAAGGCTTAGAGTGAGGAATCATACTGAAATTGATTCTTCGTCTAAAGAAATAGGATTAAATCCGGACGAACATACAAAAGCTTTGATGGAACTTGCTATCGAAAATGGCAAGATTGTCGCTACTGGTTATGATGGTGATGAAAAAATAGTTGAGTCATCCGAACCTCATCCAGTAATAAAAAGAGGTTATTATGATCCCAAGCGTGAAGATATATACCGAGCTATGAAGAGATTAATTAATAGTTTTTTCCATAACGGCCGATAAGGGTCATGGAATTTTTTAAAAAAATGGTTAGAAATATTAAAAATCAATATAAAGGATTAAAAGAGAGTTTTTTGTTATATTATAATACTTATGGTAAATTATATGCTTTTATTAGTTCTCCCTATTTACATTTCTCAATATTTATTTCACTTTTATCTTATCCTGCATGGCATCAAGGATCAAACTTGTGGTATGAAATGACATTATCAATACTACCAAATATTCTTGGGTTTACTTTGGGAGGCTATGCTATTCTATTAGCTTTTGGTAATGATGAATTTCTTAAATTAATTGCTGGAAGAGATAATGATAAAAAAGGAAATGGAAATAAGTCTGACAGTAAATACAATTCAAACGAAAGAGAACATTCGCCTTATATGAAATTAAATGGCGCTTTCATTCATTTTATATTTTTTCAAGGTATATCAATATTATTTTCAATAATTGGGAAATCATGGGAAATTAAAACTGGATTCGCAGCATTCATTGGTTTTACATTATTAATATATGCGATATCGACTGCAATAGCTGCAGCAATTGCAATCTTTAATATTTCAGAAGTTTTTGATAGATTTGTAGAAATAAAAAATCAGATAAATCAAAATAATAAAACTAAAAAATAATATCATAGAATATATATTGAAAAAATTTTTAAGATTAAGGGGCCCTTCTTCCTAAAATTTGTTTTATTTGCACATTTCTTATAACAGAAAAAGTCCTTGTAGGTCTGATGGGGTTCACCATCTACCTACGGATTTCAGGGTTAATCTATCTCAAAACCATGACTTCAAGTTGGGCAAGAAATTACTGCACTTCAAAATTTTTTCAATGTCTATGGACTCAAAGATCTTGGCGGTTCCCACTATCAATGACCATCAAAAGGACATTGATTAACTTTATTGTCTTTAGAATAGGGTCAATAATGATAATCTTGAAGTTGAATATGATATCACAGCTGCCGGTTCCTCCGACATAACGCCGTAGCGTTCCAGTGTGGACTGGCCCGTTTGGTGGTGAATCGCAGGGGCCGGGTTAATTTTAAATGGCAAACATTGGAAAAGGCTATTTATACCAATTTGGCACAAATGGGTTAAGTTTTTCGATGCGATTTTCTATAGGGGGATGGGTTATGAAGATTAAGGTATATGATCTGGTGGGGGAGGATTGAATACCCTGGAGGATGGCCAGAAAGTCTATAAGCAGCTCCTTCAGTAGCTTAAGGCGGGCCGCTCGGTGGAAGTGGACTTCCAGGAAGTGGAGGTGTTCGCCTCCCCTTTCTTTAAAGCCGCCTTTGGGCAACTCCTCCGGGATTTTACCGGTGATGACATTAAACATCTGCTTAAGGTGAAAAACCTAAATCCTGTCGGCATGTCAGTCCTGCGCCGGGTAATTGAAAATTCCAGGCGCTATTTTAGCGATAAAAAGTATAGAAGGAGCATAGACAAGGTATTGGACAGGGCCGCCGCTAACGCATGATGGGACAGGTAAATTACCCTATTCGGGCACGTAATCACCGATGACGGTGATTTTGCGACCATTCCCGACCTGGTAGTGTTCACTGCCAAACCGCAATGTCATCCAAACCGCCAATCAACAGGGCAAGCTTTTAAAAGGCACTGAAGTCCATTTAATATCTCTTTCCGTGAATAATCCTCGGAATAAAATGTCCGCCAAGGGGATTGGTGGCGTATTTAGGCCTTTATCCGTTTCCACGTGGCCGGGTCGAAGGGCCAGCCGTGCTGGACGTAGATGGTGCGGCCTTTCCATAGAAGCTCGGTGCGGCGTTCCCGGGGGTCGAGGCGGTCGGGCGGGTGAGGTGGAGGGGTCTGATCAGGGAGGGCGACATAGTCACGGAGATGGTCGTCCCATTTGAACCACAGGCCCTCCTGCAGGAGGGCACCATCCCAGCATTCATAGGGTTTGGTCTGGTCAAGCACCCTGGGCTGGGCCAGCTTCTCTTCGGCCTGGCGGATCCCCTCTATCACTGCCAAAGTGAATTTATTTCTCGCCCCCTTGGTTCTACCCGCAGGGTTGCCGGACACCCCCTTGGGCCAAGGCCGGCCCCGAGGCCTCTTTTTGTGATGGTTAGAAATAGAATCGGCTTCAGCAGGCTCCCGCCTCACAAATTTTATCCCCCAATAAACACCGTGTTGAGAAACCCCCCTTTGCTCTTAATGGACTGATTCCTTCACTATTTCCACGATGTTCGTTATCAGGCAATCCATCATTTTAATCTTATTTAAGTGAATTAGCTGTTAGAAATTAGAATAATAAATAAGGGTGTGTTTTGCAATATGCTGGTCAAACATGCTCATTATGTAAATATTAGGCAAAATAATATTATATATATTTATTAGTTACATAATATTAAATCTTTTAATTTATTCTTTAATCTATATGACAGAGGAAGGGCAATACCCAGCTCGGTGCCTCCTCGCGGGCCAGGTTCAGAAGGCATGACGGCCACTGGGGAGATGGAGGGTCAGCGCCGATATCAATGACCTTGCCTATAAACCCTCCGCAACCTGAAAACCGCCTACACACGTGCGTATTTGAGAGCCCCAAGCAGTCTATGAAGGGGTTACCCTTGCCCCCCTCTTAATCGGACATTTTCATGTCTTTGTGTCGGGGTTTGGGGAGCGAGGGGTGAAGTTTAGTACAGACACCTTCCCGGCCTGAAGCCTTGCCTGCCGGTGCATCTCCATGACTAATTTATTTATTCCGCTGATTATTAATCTATGCCTTCCGTTGCCAAGCTATTGCGCCGCATCACATACCCGGGCTCTCCCACAACGTCCCCGGCCGGTCTTCAGGCACCAACCCCAAGTCTGTGGGGGATTCTCCCCCTCTGAGGCCTGGAAATGGGCGCATTCAAAGCAGGTAAGGGGAGAATCTATGGCCCGAGCGGGATCGTGGCTTGTAGGGCTTCTCACTGGCTCGTTTCCTTGGGCCTTGAGTTGAGGGTCCGGCACTTGCCCGTGGCGGCGCTCATAACACCAGCCGGAATCGGCCCGCAGATAGTCCCACCAATAGCCGCACCAGAGGGGGAGATCAGGGTAACGGCTCCAGGGGTTGTCCATGCACCAGGGGCAGGTTTTGCAGGAGGGGTTCTCTCCCGCCATCTCCGCCTCCAGGAGGACCAGGGCTTCACCTTGCCGGGCCTTGACAATCTCCAGGAGAGGGCGCACCACCTGGCGGTCAGGCATGCCGGGGCCATGCCACTCCAGACGTACACCTCGGGCCTCCGAGCGGGGTCGGTAGCCTAGGCGGCAAAGCGCGCGCAGAACTTCATATGTATTCAAGGCTCCATCCTCCTTATGAGGATCCCTGTTAGGTCATCACTATTGTCATCATCCTCATTCTCTGATGAGACCTTCTGGTCGCGCCCAGAATTTTCACTACCAGGTGTGATGGGATTTTGCTTTGGGGCGGTGAGCCTCGAAATCGTAAAATCTGTATCATTTTTATAAATAATATCAATTACATGGCCGATTTCGCCCTCCTGAACCTCTTGTGAAATGGCTGAAATCGTTTCAGGCGCGGGCAGGCCTGCTTCCGGCGGCAAGTCCTCCCCAATCTCCAGGATGGCCGGATACCCCTTACGAGTTTCGGCGTTGCTCAGCCACCCTCCCCTTAGGGCCTGCTTCACCCGCCGCCAGGCTGTAGCGGGGGCCAAGCCCAGGTGATCAGCCACTTCCTTAACGGATACCTTGCCTTTCAAGGCTTCCACCGCCGCCACCACCTCCCTCACAGCCTCGGGTACGCCTACCGTTTCGGCGTATAATCGATTGCAAAGCTCGTAAACGGTGATGTAATCGGCCACCTCCGCCACCACCCGCCCCTTGGCGTCCCGGCGCCGGTGGGCGTGGCGTAAAATGGCCACCGCCTTGATCAGGCTGAGGAGGCGGGAGTAATCCCGCAGTATGCGTGGGCCCAGGATCTGCGGAGCCAGTTCCTTGGCCAGGAGGGTGGCAAAGGGCACCACCACCTCCCAGGGCGCCAGGGCCTGAAGCAATTCTTGAAAAGCAATGAGGGCCGGGTCCGGGCCGGCGGGCGGGGTTCCCGTCTCATTCCGCCCCTGGGTTTCCAGGGCCTGCCGGAGATGGCTCGGGTCATCCGCAATGGCAAGCGTAAATATGCGAGTATCCAGCTGATGCCCCAGGCGCCTGGTGGACGTGGTGATCAAAACCGTGGGGCCGGCGCGGCGCACCTTTTTGACGGTGTACTGCCCGGTGTCCGGGTTCTTGACGGTCACGTCATAAGACAATTCATGGTCTTGAAGCAAAGCCCGGATGGCGGAGGCCGCCGGGTTGTCCTCCCCGGCAGGCAGGGAATCTGCTTCCCCGAATACCACGGCGCGGTGCTTTAAGTCGGTTTCGTCATAAATCAAGGCTCGGGGTGAACCGGCGGTGATCACATGCACGGCGCTTTCCGGCATGAGTAGGAGGGCGGTCTGCAGGGTGAATGACTTGCCGGCGCTGGCCGGGCCCACCAGGAGTAGGTGCACCGGCATAGAGCCGTGGCGCATGGCCAAAAGGCGGGATGTGAGGGCAAGGTATGTGATTAACACCGGCCCCGGGTCCCCGCCATAGCCCGTGGCCACCACCGCCTGCCGCACCAGGTCCATGGGGTCGGGGTGCGCCAGGACGGAGGCCGCCGCTTGTTGTAATGCGGCAATCCGGGTGTCCTGGGCCTCCTTCACCAGCACCGCCGCCGGCACCGCCTCCGCCTTCAGGCGCTCCACCAGGGCGGGGACGTCCTGCCCCTCTATATGTGCCTGGGACAAGTCCTTGAAGCCCTTAGGTGGCCGTATCACCATGAGGCCGGGGATGTCCTTCACCACCTTGGCGGGAAGGGCCTGCCCGGCGCTGTCGGGTTCGGCCCATAGATAGACTTGGACGCCCTCCAGGACTTCAGCCCATTCAGGCCGCCAGGTGGAGGCCCCCGGCAAACCGAGAGCAGGCACCCGGTGGGCCCAGGCGGTCCAACAGTCGGATTCCCCCTCCACCAGCAAGCACCAGCCTGCCTGGCGGGCGTCGGGCAGGCGCCAGAGGCCGTAGGGCATGACCCGGTCACCCTTCCGCCAGATAAAGCGTTGGGCGCCATTGAGGCTGAGCCGATAACGGATGGCCCGCACCTCCCCGGTTTCCTCCATGTAGGGGATCGCCACCCGTGGCACACCCTTAACCTTTAGTTCGCCCACCCCCAAGCTGTTGAGAAAGGTTTTCTCCAGTCGTTTGGCCGCCGCCAGCAACTCCATGGTAAGGCCTTCCTGACTGCCGCCGGTGGAGGGCGTCGTAACCGGTTTTACACCGGTTTTAGAGGGAGTGAAATCATTTATATTCAGTGATTTTAAGCAGTTATGGCAACCGATTTCAAGATTTTGGCGGTTACCGGCCATATTCTTTCCCCCATACCCCCACAATCCCTTGGCTTGCAGTGCTAAAATCAATGCCTTTTGCGAACACCCGGCAAAGCAGTGCAGCAATATACGCCCGCCCTTCTCCGTAACGCTTAGCGAAGGGTTTGTGTCATCATGCGCCGGGCACCAGGTCCGCCACCCATCCCGGGTTTTCTGCGGCCGCCGGTGGGGGCCGGCTAGGGCGTGGGCAAGCTCAGCTACAGTCATTGCACAGGTCCTCCACCACAAGGTCGGCCAGTTTATCCAGCGATTCCGGAAGGCGTGACATGGCCCAGGCGCCCACGTCAGAGACTCGAGGGAAGACCCTCTTTCCAGTGGTGTATGGGGGCAGATCACCCCGGCGTATGAGGAGACAGCACAGGAGGAAACCTATCGTTGTCACCGGAAATAAGCCTCAAGAGAGATTTTTATTTTTTCCCGCTCCTGCCCTGATGAATCGCTTGCAAAAAGGCCGCTTCATAGGCTTCCACATCTTCAATGCGGAACCGAACTTGGGGCTTCCGCCCTTTGCCAGCCGTCAAGTCAATCCAAGGGAGCAGCCCTTCAATTCGGCGCCTATCGATAGTCCTGACTGTTGTCCGCCACCGTTTTGCCAAATCTTTGCGCGTCAGAAGTTCCATGTGCTTTCCCTATATGTTTTTCTCTGTCATCTTGGTTTATTATAAGAAAACAAAAGTCCTTGTCAAGTATGTGACAGAATGTCATATGTATATGACATGATATGACAGAATGTCATATGATAGATAGGGGAGATTATATCTGTAAAGGGGGAAATAAAAAGCCAGCGTAAAGCTGGCGCATTGTGGGAGATTGGAAAAAAATATTAATGCTGCTAAGCGGCTATCGGCCAGACCAAAACGTCAGACTCTAGGTGGGAAAAGGCCAAAGGAGGGTTTCTCCGGTAAGATGAAATCAACGGGCACTTCTCAAAATAAAATATGTTGGCGGCGGCGCAACCTGCAGATTGCCCGCTATGGATCTTGGGTGGGTCGGCGCGACAAGCGCTTGGTTATCACCCTCCCTCTCTTATCCCAGGCGACATCACCACTTCATCCCAAGCCGCCACTGCCTCAAAAACCTCTCTGTAGCTCTCCGGGGCCAAGTGGCTATATCTCTCTGTCATCGCCAAGGTTTTATGTCCCATTGCTCTGCCCACTTTATAAATGGGCTTTCCCGCCATTACGCCCCTGCTAGCCCAGGTATGTCGCAAAGTGTGAAAGCATACCCTGTCCCGACGGTCGGTAACGCCATCGTTCAGCCCTAGCCTATCCACCACCCGCTGAAAGGTATTGCTAAGCCATTGAACTGGCGCCTTCTTACGGGTTTGAAAAACCGGGTCATCAGGCCTTCCCGGAGTAAGCTCTGTCAGCACTTGGCGGACCGGGGTGGTAATAAACACTGGTCGGCTTTCCGTATTTTTTGTATCTCTGACCGTGATAATGCCGTTTTTCAGATCCACATGCCCCCAGCGCAGGCCCAGCACTTCGCCCAGTCGCAGACCGCCATAAAGGGAAAGGATTGCCATCCTCGCCACTTGTGGGCTCCGTTCCCTCAGGGCGGTCAATAGCATTTCCTCCTCCTCCCGGGTTAAAAACCGTTTCCGAGCATTATCCACTTGTGGGAAGGTGACTGCGCTACATGGGTTTTGACCGGTGTATAGGCCCCACAGTATTGCCTTGTTGTAAGCCCGGCGCACCAAACTCAAAGCGTGCCTGATGGTGGCCGGGGCCCGCCCCGCTTCACGCATGTCCTTCTTAAGGCGCTCCAAATCTAAGGCGCTGACGCTTTTCATAGGTTTGTCAGCCAGGCGTGGCTTTAGCCAGTTTTCCCACAGGGACCGGTCATCCTTGCCATGACGCTTGTTTTCAGTTGCCCAGGGAAGATAATGCCTCGCCATGAATTCACTTAAGGTCAATAACTCAGCCTGACGCAATTTTTTTGGTTTGTATTCTCCCACTCGGTCTTTTTCCAGAAGTTCACGACGCCGATTTTGCGCTGCTATCGGATCCCAGCCTTCCGAGGCCCAACCGCAGCGCTCCCAACGTAGCCGTCCTTGGGCATCTTTGAAGGCTACCCAGTAGCACCTGTCGGGTCGCTCCCGCCACCGCTTCACGGTGGATTCCGTGACATAAACCCCTGTAAATCTTTTAAGCGCAATTTTTCGGGCCATATCAGTGGGTCTCCGGGGTTAAACCAGGGTTAACCACAAAGTGGGATTATTAGGGAATTTTTGTCATAATATGTCTACATGATAGAAGGGATAACTACCTTTTGTCAATAGATTTTTTCGCCTTAAGGGAACATTTGTCTATTTTAGTTAATTATTATTTGAATGGACTTCTAATCCGTGGGTCGCAGGTTCGAATCCTGCCAGGCGCGCCAGGGATCTGTGAGCCTGCCAATCTTCACTCTTTAGGAAGTTCTCTTTGTAAGTCCTGCCTTCCCCAAAGGGGGAGACAGACGAGTCCGCCGTCCCGGCCGCTGTGCAGGATCTTCAAAAAAGGTGGTTTTCCGGGGGCTTGCCAACTGCCAAGGGTGTCCCCGCCTTTTGTCAGGAGGCCAAGGGATTCTCCCCCTCGGCCACTTACCCCCACCAAGGGTGCCCAGGCCATCTGCTTAAACCCTGATCAGGATTATCGGTTCCCAAGGGATTGGGGACGGACCGGCAGGAGCCTGGGCGCAATGTTTTTCTGTAAACCTCCCTTGAAGCCTCCCTCTCCCGCTGGCATCAATGGGTCGGCAGGGCCACGTACTCAAAAATGGTAATTTTTACCCATATACAAGCTGCCGCAGATATCGCATGTTTAAGCTAAAGCTCCCATGACCTGGAAGGCGGGCAACCGGCAGGGAATGAGAAGATTGAAACCGGCGATAGCTTCCCGGGATGATAGTGACAAGCCCGGCGGTTCAGGATCTTCAGGCCGCAGACGCGGGAAGGGGAGCTTGAACGCATTCAATCCGGAGACCAGGAGAATCCCATGAAGCGCTTGAAGCGGCGGGATTTCGTGAAATACAGCCTGGGGG